>JAGCRJ010000048.1 GCA_017964745.1 Lachnospiraceae bacterium | reverse complement strand
GGAAGAGGAATCGGAATTCTTAAATGAGCTTATGAGAGCCGTTGTAACCGACGGAACCGCAAAGGTTCTTATCAATGATGCTTATACCGTAGCAGGTAAGACCGGAACGGCGGAATTTGCCGAAGATATCAATGAGTCACACGCATGGTTTACCGCATTTGCACCTGCCGAAGATCCCGAGATCTGTGTGACCATCATAATAGAAAAAGCGGGGACAGGCGTAGAGTACGCTGTCCCCTTGGCTAAACGTATTTTCAATGAATACTTCGGTGTGGACTGATCAGATGATCTTGACGATCTCCAGATCTTTTCTTTCCGCAAGATGGATTATCATATTTCCCGCATTTCTGAGCATGGGTCTGGAATAGCTGTTCTTGTTGATCAGCATTACTTCCCATTCGGTACCGTCATTAAGCTGAACGATGGTTCCAATCTGAGCCTCCGAGATCCTTTCTATAAGAGGCATAAGGATCGAAGTGTCATATTTTACAAGATCCCTTTCAAGGGCTCCTAGTATCTGAAGAGGAGTAAATGCGGGTCTGAAGGTTCTGGGTGATGCCATTGCGATGTAGGTATCGACAATTGCAAGATACCTGGCGTATTCATTTATCTTTTCGCCCGACAGACCGACCGGATAACCGGTTCCGTCCATTTTCTCGTGATGCATCAGGATACATTTCTTGATATCATCGAGAAGTGCGGTGTCATTCTTGACCAGCTGGAAACCGAGAAGGGTATGCTGCTTGACCATTTCGTATTCCTGGTCGCTGAGCTTTCCGGGTTTCCAGAGTATTTCATGGGGAATCTTCCATTTTCCGATGTCGTAGTAGAATCCGCAGAGAATGAGGGTTCTTTTTTTATCCTCGGGAAGAGTGAGCCAGTTTGCGAATGCTCCGCAGAGAAGTGCCGCATTGAAGGACTGGGTATAGGTCAGCTCGTCTTCATTGGGCATCATATTATAAATGAAATCAAGGAGCTGCTTTTCGGATTTTACGGTCGAATAGCAGTCATTGAATATATCTATGAGATTCTGGTTGGGTATCGAGAATTTGGTTCCGAGATATGAGAGCATGACTCCCTTGTATCTGGTCAGGCAGTCATTGTATTTGGATCTGAAGTTTTTGAAATCCTCATCGAACTGGATACGCTCATTATGCGTGGTGGCATAATCGACATCCTCCATAATGGTGACTGCCATTATGTCATAATGATCCAGTCTGTCTATTACGGCCTGTGTAACCTTGGTGCCGGCATTATAAACTATCTTGCCGCCGGATTCGATCGGTTCGCCAAGTTCCATGCCTTCGCGCAATTCCATTCTTGAAATAGTTTTCATGGGATCCCTCGATAAGAATAATTTCCAATTCGAATTTTAATAATTTCTGAATCTGCTGTCAATTCAACTGTGGTAATATATTGCTATGAAACTAATAGACCGGATCATTGATAAAATATTCCGAAAAAACATTAATATAATATATTGCGAAAATCTTTATCTTTCAGACGGACTTACCGAAAAGAAGGCAGATAAACTGAAAAAGAAGACAGAGCAGGGTAAGGGCAGCGGATGTCTTCTTCTAAAGTCCGAAAACAAGGATGACTGTATTGATATTGTCACCTCGTTTCAGCTTAAGTCCAAGGTATGGGAAGGAAAATCGGTCAAATGCATCGGACTTGCAGACAGCAAGGACAGTGCCACAGAACTTGTTCAGATCATTATCAAAGATTGTCTCGAAAAGACCGGAAAGATAGATCTTAAAGAATATATATGCTCGCTGTGATCCTCAAAATCTTATCGGTTATAGGAATCGTGCTCCTGTGTCTGCTGGGGCTTATTCTGGTACTCGTCATTCTGGTCCTTGTCATGCCGGTAAAGTACAGGATCAAGGCATCTAAAGAGGCGGAAAGCGAGCTAAATGCAGTGTTCAGGCTGACATATTTCTTCCGTATAGTCAGGGCTCTTGCAGTTTATGAACAGAAGAAGGTCAGTGTCTCGGTCAAAGTATTGTGGTTTAAGCTTTTTTCAATGGAATTTCCCGATGATTCCGAAGAAGATGAGATTTCCGATGAGGAATTTGATACGTTTCTGGAAGATGAGCTTCCCGATGAGGATGATTTCGAGATAACGACGGATAATGAAAACGCGGATACAGACGAAATGTCCTATGAACCGGCTCCTATGGAATCCGAAGTATCGGATGATGAGCTTCATAATGACCTGTTCGGGAGCAATGAAGAGACTTCCGATGACGGTGAAGGTACCACCGATATGCCTGAAGGTGGATCAGACAGTGAACAGGATGATGCCGAATCAGGCTGCGAGGATGCATCTGATGAATCCGGTCCGGGCGATGATGATGCATCGAACGGCTTCTTTGACAGGATTTCGGGCCTTATCGAGAAGATAAAATGCAAATACAGGGCATTTTATGATAAAATAGTAAAGGTTCGTTCCGAGATAAGGTATTACAGGAATGTCCTTAATTCGAACGAAGCCGTTTATGCTCTGAGGGTGGTCAAAAAGAGGATTAAGAAGATATTTAAGCTTATCCTTCCGAGAAAGATCAGGTGCGATCTTATCTACGGATTTTCATCACCCGACCTGACCGGCAAAGTATACGGGATTTACTGCCTGCTCAGAAACAGGTTTGATAAAAGATCCCGTGTGGTGCCCGATTTTGATAAAGCTGTATTTGAAGGCTATATCGAAGCCAAAGGTCATTTTAACCTTATCTGCATCCTGCATAATCTGGTCTGCATTGTTCTGAATAAGAACTGCAGGAAGATCTACAGGTCGGTAAAACATCACAGGAATAAAGCAGAGCACGAAGCGGGTAAAGACATAGAAGAAAGCACTTCAAAGGAAGCTGCCTGATATAAGAAAGGGACCGTTATGGCCGATAATGACAGAAAAGAAGTAGTTGATTCCCTGCTCCAGGGCATGGATACCATCCTTTCATCCAAGACAGTTGTTGGAAATCCGATAGTGGTCGGAGATACCACGCTCATACCTCTAGTGGATGTATCTTTCGGACTTGCCGCAGGAAGCGGACACGAGAGCAGGAATTACAATAAGAATTCATCCGGCGGCGGAATGGGCGGTAAGGTAAGTCCCAATGCCGTTATAGTCATTAAGGACGGATCGACCAGACTTCTTTCCGTTAAGAACCAGGATACCATCACCAAGATAATGGATATGGTTCCTGAAGTGGTTCACAGATTATCCAAGGATAAGAACGGCGGACCCGAAGATGATGCTTTAAAGGAAAAGGCTTTTCCTGAAGACGATCTATAATACAGGGGAATCATGATCGACTTAGAGACAATTGTCCAATGTGAAGATGATGACAGACTTAAAGAGATCAAGATCTTTCTTTTCCAGGAGAACATGCGTCTTTCCGCAGAAAAGCAGAGACTGGAGTCGGAGAGAAAGGAACTCAAGAACCTCCAGGAATCCTTTATGAAGGACAGAGTCAGTTTAAGGGATGAGCTCAATGAGCTGAACAGGCGTACCTCGCAGGAACGCCAGAGACTTCGTCAGGAGAATCTGTTTTTCGATAAGAAGATGGAGATACTCAAGGACGGTTTCAGGACACTTGAGGAAGACAGACGTAAGTTCGAAAGAGAAAAGGAAGAATTTGATTCTTCGAGAAGACTGTCCATGTCGGATTTCCGGGCTCCGGATCTTTCCCATCTTACGGAATCGGATTTCGACTCAATTGCCTGCGTCCTTTTTTCAAACGTAACAAGTCCTCAGATGCTGAGGAAGAGATATAAAGACCTTGTGAAGATCTTTCATCCGGACAACCAGTGCGGTGACGAGAGGCTGGTCAGGGCCATCAATAAGGAATATCACAGAAGGAAAGCATAAAAAAAGGACAGGGCGTAAAACCCTGTCCTTAATTATTCAATAAATTATGCACGCTCTACAGCGCCGCTGCGAAGGCATCTGGAACATACATGCATTCTCTTGGACTGTCCGTTAACCTTGCACTTTACGCTGAGGACATTGGACTTCCAGATTGCATTGGATCTTCTGTGAGAGTGACTCACATTATTTCCGAAATGTACTCCCTTGCCGCAAACATCACACTTAGCCATTATCTCACCTCCCGGCGTTATTTACATAATCAATATACTTTCCGAAAACGCAACATATGTATATTATCAAAGGAAAATCAATATTGCAAGGAATTTTTGAAATTTTGACCCCTTTCCTAAATATATGATATAATCAAGCACAGTTTTGCAGTAAAGGAGGATTTATATGAAGAGTTCTTCCATGAATACCCATATGGGAAACATTGTTGTAGATAATGATGTTATAGCTCAGTATGCGGGCAGCGTCGCTATCGAATGCATCGGTATCGTCGGAATGGCCGGAATAAGCGTCAAAGACGGCATAGCCAAGATACTGCGTACGGAGAATCTTTCGAGAGGTATCAATGTCAGGCTGTCATCCGATCATAAGCTGATCCTTGATTTCCATGTTATCGTTGCTTACGGTGTCAGCATCATGACCGTTTCCGAGAATCTTATCGAAAGCGTTAAATATAAAGTAGAAGAGTTTACCGGACTTGACGTCGAAAAGATCAATGTCTTCGTCGAAGGCGTCAGGGTGATCGATTAAGGAGGATTTATCTGTGGCAGTTAAAGAGATTGACGTTAAACTCTTTTCCAGGATGTTCCTTGCCGGAGCAATTTATCTCGACAGGAACAAAGAAGAGATCAACGAGCTGAATGTATTCCCTGTACCCGACGGTGATACAGGTACCAATATGACAATGACCATCATGTCCGCAGCCAAGGAAGTAAGGGACCTTGGCGAAGACACCGATATGAAGTCATTATGCAAGGCAATGAGCGGCGGTTCGCTCAGAGGTGCAAGAGGTAATTCCGGAGTTATTCTTTCACAGCTTTTAAGAGGTTTCACAAAGGCTGTAAGAGACGAACAGGTAATCACCGTTCCTCTTTTCGGTGCTGCATGCACCAAGGCTGTTGAGACTGCATACAAAGCAGTCATGAAGCCCACCGAAGGAACGATTCTTACCGTAGCAAGAGGAATGGGTGAAAAGGCAGCCGAGCTTATCGAAGACGGTGCCGATGATTTTGAAACGATCCTTCCCGCGGTTTTCGAGCACGGAAATGCCGTACTTGCTCAGACACCCGAACTTCTTCCCGTTCTCAAGCAGGCCGGAGTTGTGGATTCGGGCGGCGCAGGACTTATGAAGGTCATCCAGGGTGCGATCGATCTTTTCTCCGGAAAAGAGATCGACCTTACAATTTCCGACGATCCCATCGCCAAGGTTGATGATTCAAGACCCGGCAAGAAGGAAGAGATCCAGAAGAATATCTATCATGCCGAAATGAAGGTTGTTCTTAAGTCTTCGGTCAACGGCAAGATCGAAAGCGATGTAAAGGGTTATCTGTCATCGATCGGTGAACTCAAGACCTTCAAGTCTGACGGTAAAGAAGTATTCATCGATATCAATACAGACGATCCCGGACTTGTACTTCAGAAGGCACTTAAGTTCGGTATCATGCAGGATGTTAAGATAACCTGCAGACTTGAGCCCGCTAAAGCCGCATCCACCGAATCAGACAGTTCAGCTCCCGCTACCCAGGCAGCACCCGAGCCCAAGGGTGAGCCTTCCGAATACGGATTTGTTGCTGTCAGCGCAGGAAGCGGACTTGCCGAGATCTTCAGAAGCCTCGGTGTAGATCATGTAATCGAAGGCGGACAGACCATGAACCCTTCGACCGCAGATATTCTTGATGCCGTTGAAAAAGTTAATGCAAAGACCGTGTTTGTTCTTCCTAATAATAAGAACATCATCATGGCCGCTAATCAGGCAAGGGATCTTACGACCGATAAGACCTTACTCGTCATCCCTACCAAGACCATTCCCCAGGGAATAACCGCAGCGATCAACTTCAGTGCAGGTGTATCCGCCGATGAGAATGAGCAGGCAATGATAGAAGCAATCGGACTTGTTAAGACCGGTGAGATCACATATGCCGTAAGAGATACCTCCATCGATGATCATGAGATCAGAAAAGGTGACTACATGGGTATCGGCGATAAGAAGATCCTTTCCGTCGGAACAGATATGGATCAGGTTGTGGTCGAAATGATAGGCGAGATGGTAGATGATTCTTCCGAACTTATCAGCCTTTACTACGGTGCCGATGTTACCGAGGAAGATGCTAATGCTCTCAGGGATAAGATAGCTGAAAAGTTCTCTTCACTGGATGTAGACATTCAGAATGGCGGACAGCCGGTTTACTATTACATCGTTTCCGTAGAATAAACCCCGTCCCATCACATGAACATGTTCAATAAGTAGTTTGTTTATCTATATTCCACATTATATTATCTGAAAGAAGGTTCAATATGAACCTTCTTTTGATTTGTAGGGAAATATTTAAAATGCTGATAAACGGAAACTCTCCGGTAGAAGATCTGAAAGGTGTAGGTCCGAAAACTGCCGGTCTTTTTCATAATCTTGATATCAGAACACTAGAAGATCTTCTGAAGACTTTTCCCAGATCATATGTAGTCTTCGGAGGTCTTAAGAAAATTTCCGAATTGAAATATGATGAGATCGCTGCCGTTCGCGTACGGGTTGATCTTATCGGAAACATCAGACATGTCAAAAATCATATGACCATACTTCCGATCGAAGTAAGCGATGATACAGGGAAAATGGTCATTAAATACTTTAATATGCCGTTCATGGCTAAGGCCGTCAAAAAAGGCGGATATTATATTTTCCGCGGAAGGGTCAAAAAGTCCGGCAGTGAATTCACTCTCGTACAGCCCAGGAAATATGCCATTGACGAATACAGCGAGCTTCAGGGTGCGTATCAGTGCATCTATCCGCTTACCAAGGGACTCAAGAACACATCGGTATCAAAAGCCGTAAAGAGCGCCCTGGCCAAAGCAGAGTTTTCCGGGGATTATCTTTCGGAGGATATAAGAAAAAAGCTGAATCTTGTCGAAAGCAGGAAAGCCTACAGACTTATTCACGAACCGGAATCTCCCGAGGATATACAGACAGGCAGGAGAAGACTGGCATTTGACGAACTGTTTTTCTTTATCCTGTATCTCAGAAAAAATAAAGATCTACTTACGGATTCACCTAATACCTGTCCGATGATCGAGTCGGCCGAGGTTACAAGATTTATTGAAAGACTTCCTTATAAGCTTACAAGCGGTCAGAAGAAAGCCTGCAAAGATATAATCGCCGATATCACCGGTCCTTCCGTAATGAACAGACTGATCCAGGGAGACGTCGGAAGCGGTAAGACAATAGTTTCACTTATAGCTTTGTTAAATGCCGTTGCAAACGGTTATCAGGGTGCACTCATGGCACCGACCGAAGTACTTGCTTCACAGCATTTTAAGACCGTTTCGGAAATGACGGCTAAGTACGGTCTTCCTTTTAAACCGGTATTTCTATCAGGGTCGATAGGAACTGCCGCAAGAAGGAAGGCATACGAAGAAATAGCATCGGGTGAAGCCAATCTTGTTATCGGTACTCACGCCCTGATACAGGATAAGGTCGAATATAAAAATCTCGGACTTGTAGTGACCGATGAACAGCACAGATTCGGAGTAAGACAAAGGGAAGCTCTGGCCGGTAAAGGTGCCGGACCGCACATTCTTGTCATGAGTGCGACTCCGATCCCCAGAACCCTTGCGATAGTACTTTACGGTGACCTGAGTATTTCCGCCATAAAGGATATGCCTGAGGGCAGAAGCCCGATAAAGAGCTGCGTAGTAGGTGAACATTACAGACCTACCGCATATAAATTCATTACCGATGAAGTTGCAAAGGGCCATCAGATATATATCATATGCCCGATGGTGGAAAGCACAGATCCGGATTCCGATGACGAAGAGCTTGAAAACGTTGTCGATTACTGTGAAAAGCTGAAAGGAATCCTCGGAGACAGATTCAGGATCTCTTATCTTCACGGTAAGATGAAGCCTGCGGATAAGGACAATATTCTATCTGAATTTGCAGCAGGTAATATCGATATCCTTATATCTACAACGGTCATCGAGGTCGGAATAAATGTTCCGAATGCCACTGTCATGATGATCGAGAATTCCGAGAGATTCGGTCTGTCACAGCTGCACCAGCTTCGCGGAAGAGTGGGAAGAGGATCGGATCAGGGTTATGCGATATTCATGACCGGTTCCGAGGATGACAAGACTATGGAAAGACTCGGAATACTTGCCAAAACTTCCGACGGTTTTGAGATCGCATCTTACGATCTTAAGACAAGAGGACCCGGTGAGCTTTTCGGTGTCAGACAGAGCGGAGAGTTTTCCTTCAGGATAGCGGATGTATATGCTGATGCCGATCTCCTGAGCTCCGCATCGGATCTTGCCGAAGAGCTTCTTAAGAATGACAGAAGACTTACAAAGGAAGAAAACCGGCCGATCAGGGAAGAAGCCGAATACTTTGGGCGTAACAATCTTGATTTCAGAACGATCTGAGTTACATAAAATAATAGTTGATATTGATTATGTCAACTTGATAGACGAGGGAGATATTTTAAATGAGTTCAAAAATAGCAGTTGTTACCGATTCTAATGCTTCAATGACTGTCGCCGAAGGAGAAGAACTCGGTATTAATGTTATTCCCATGCCGTTCTTTATAGGCGGCAAGGAATATCTGGACAGCGTAAATCTGACTCAGGAAGAATTCTATGAAAGACTTAAAGGCGGAGAAGAGATCCACACCAGTCAGCCTTCACCCGAAGAAGTGATGAAAACATGGGACAGGCTTCTCGAGGATTATGATGAGATAGTTCATATTCCCATGTCGAGCGGACTTTCGGGTTCCTGCGGAAGCGCATATCTGCTCGCACAGCATTATGACGATAAGGTTCAGGTCGTTGATAACCAGAGGATCTCCGTTACTCTCAGACAGTCCTGTCTCGATGCTTTGGAGCTCATCGAAAAAGGAATGAGTGCAAGGCAGATCAAGGATGAGCTTGAAAGAGTCAAGTTTGAGAGCAGCATATATATCATGATAGATACCCTTGAATATCTCAAAAAGGGTGGAAGACTCACTCCCGCAGCTGCAGCAATAGGTACGCTTCTGCGTATCAAGCCCGTTCTCCAGATACAGGGTGAGAAGCTTGATTCCTTTGCCAAGACCAGAACAGTACAGGGCGGCAAAGAGATCATCATGAAGGCCATAAAGAATGATATGGAGACAAGATTCGGATGCAGCGACAAATGCCACAACGTTCATCTTGAAATGGCATATACACATGATACGGAAGCTGCCGAACAGTTTAAGAAGGAAGCGGAAGTGTTCTTCCCCGGATATGATATCTGTCTGAAGCCTCTTTCCCTGTCCATAGCATGTCATATAGGCCCCGGAGCTCTCGCTATGGCGGTTTCAAAGAAGATCTGAACTTAAAACAACGTAATTTCGGCATTATTTTAGCAAAAACAATCGTTATTGAAATTTATGATTCATATTTTTTCACGCATGAAATCCACTAAATGTAGTGGATTTTTTGTTGTACGAATTCTAAATCTATGTTAAAATCACATAGTGCAAAACAACTGTTCGGGGGTTTCACGAGAAACCTTTGTTTTTTCTGCAAGTTAGACTTCAAGAGGGTATTTTATGTCACCGAAAAAAGACAATTATGATGAAAGCAGTATTACGGTACTGGAAGGTCTCGAAGCCGTAAGGGTACGTCCCGGAATGTACATCGGTTCCGTATCCACAAAGGGACTCAATCATCTTATATATGAAATAGTCGATAACTCAGTAGACGAGCATCTCGCGGGATTCTGCGACACCATTAAGGTCACGCTTGAAAAAGACGGATCCTGCACCGTTTCCGATAACGGAAGAGGTATTCCCGTAGGCCGTCACGAAAAGGGAATCTCTGCCGAAAGACTTGTTCTTACCACACTTCATGCAGGAGGTAAGTTCGATAATAATGCATATAAGACCAGCGGAGGTCTGCACGGTGTAGGTTCCTCCGTTGTCAATGCACTATCTTCCAGATTTGATATCACCATCAAAAGAGACGGCAATATCTACAAGGACAGCTATGAAAAGGGTGAGCCCAAAGTTGAACTTGTGGACGGACTTCTTCCCTCGCAGGGCAAGACCAGGGATCACGGAACCACGATCAATTTCCTTCCCGACGATACGATCTTTGACAGGACCAGATTCAAGGAAGATGAAGTAAAGAGCAGACTTCACGAGACCGCATATCTCAATCCCGGACTTACCATTGAATATAAGGATGACAGAGGCGCTGAGCCGGAGATTGTTTCATACCATGAGCCGGAAGGAATCGTCGGTTTCCTTAAGGACCTCAATAAATTAAAGGATCCCGTTACGGAGATCGTATCCATCAGCGGTGAATCCGAGGGTATTCAGGTCGAGATCGCATTCCAGTATGTCAATGAATTCCATGAGAACGTTCTAGGCTTTTGTAACAATATCTATAACTCCGAAGGCGGAACTCACCTTACCGGATTCAAAACACAGTTTACGACCGTGATCAATTCATATGCGCGTCAGCTGGGCAACCTCAAGGATAAGGATGCGAACTTCTCGGGTACCGAGGTCAGAAACGGAATGACCGCGGTCATTTCCATCAAGCATCCCGATCCCACATTCGAAGGACAGACCAAGACCAAGCTCGATAACCAGGATGCAGCCAAGTCGGTCGCAAAGGTTACCGGTGACGAAGTCGTAAGATATTTTGACAGACATCTCGATGTCCTTAAGACAATAATCGACTGCGCAGATAAAGCTGCGAAGATCAGAAAAGCGGAAGAGAAGGCGAAGACCAATCTTCTCACAAAGCAGAAGTTTTCCTTTGACTCAAACGGAAAACTTGCAAACTGTGTTTCAAAGGAAGCAGATAAGTGCGAGATCTTTATCGTAGAGGGAGATTCCGCAGGCGGCTCCGCCAAGACCGCACGTGACAGAATGTTCCAGGCAATACTTCCCATCAGGGGTAAGATCCTCAATGTTGAGAAGGCTTCGATAAACAAGATACTTGAAAATGCCGAGATCAAAACCATGATCAATGCTTTCGGATGCGGTTTTTCCGAAGGCTACGGCAACGATTTTGACATAAGCAAACTCCGTTATAACAAGATCATCATCATGGCCGATGCGGACGTCGACGGTGCACATATCTCGACGCTTCTTCTTACTCTTTTCTACAGGTTCATGCCGGAGCTTATCTTCGAGGGACATATCTATATCGCGATGCCCCCTCTTTATAAGGCCATGCCTTCAAAGGGTGAAGAAGAATATCTCTATGACGACAAGGCTCTTGAGAAATACAGAGCTTCACATAAGGGACCTTTCACACTTCAGAGATACAAGGGTCTCGGTGAGATGGATCCGGACCAGCTCTGGGAGACCACTCTCGACCCCAAGACAAGAAGACTCAAGCAGGTAGAGATCGAGGATGCGAGAATGGCTTCCGAGACAACGGAGCTTCTTATGGGAACCGATGTACCTCCCCGTAAGACATTCATCTATGAACATGCTAACGATGCCAATCTCGATATTTGATCTTAAGGATAATTCAAATGGCTAAGATAGAAGAAAAGATCATCAAAACAGAATATTCCGAGGAAATGCAGAGATCCTATGTTGATTATGCGATGAGCGTAATCGTATCCCGTGCACTTCCCGATGTACGCGACGGTCTTAAACCCGTTCAGCGTCGTACTCTCTATGATATGCGAGAGCTCGGACTTACATTTGATAAGCCTTTCAGAAAGAGTGCGAGGATCGTCGGTGATACGATGGGTAAATATCATCCTCACGGCGACTCTTCAATATACGAAGCTCTTGTCGTAATGAGCCAGGATTTCAAGAAGGGGCTTCCCCTTGTTGACGGACACGGTAACTTCGGAACCATCGAAGGTGACGGAGCCGCCGCAATGCGTTATACCGAAGCACGTCTTCAGAAGGTTACACAGCTTGCACTTCTTGACGATCTCGATAAGGATACAGTCAATTTTGTTCCCAATTTTGACGAGACCGAAAAGGAACCCGAAGTTCTTCCCTGCAGGATCCCGAATCTTCTCATAAACGGATCCGAAGGTATTGCCGTAGGTATGGCAACAAGCATCCCTCCCCACAATTTCGGTGAGACGATCGATGCCATGAAGGCATTCATCATGAATGAAGACATCAGCACAAGAGAGCTGATGAGATATGTTAAAGGACCTGATTTTCCTACCGGCGGTCGTGTCATCAACAAGGATGACCTCAAGGATATCTATGAGACCGGTAGCGGAAAGCTCAGGATCAGAGGCGTAGCAAATGTAGAAAAGCTTAAGAACGGACACCAGAACGTTGTCATCACCGAGATCCCCTACACAATGGTCGGTGCCGGAATAGGCAAGTTCCTTTCCGAGGTTGCAGCTCTTTCCGAGAGCAAGAAGACTCAGGATATAGTTGATATTTCCAACCAGTCTTCCAAGGAAGGTATCCGTATAGTCATCGAGCTTAAGAAGGATGCCGATGCCGAGAACTTCATAAACCTTCTTTACAAGAAAACTCATCTCGAAGACACCTTCGGTGTCAATATGCTCGCCATCAAGAACGGACGTCCCGAGACCATGTCCCTTAAGGACATCTTCAAGTCCGTAGTTGATTTTCAGTATGAGATCAACACCAGAAAGTACAACGCGCTTCTGGCAAAGGAAACAGAGAAAAAGGAGATCCAGGAAGGTCTTATAAAGGCCTGCAGCCTCATCGATCTTATAATTGAGATCATCCGCGGATCGAGAGACCGCAAGATGGCAGAAGACTGCCTTGTGAGAGGCATCACCGACGGCATTAAGTTCAAGACTAAGGAAAGCTCGATCATGGCAAGCCAGCTTCTTTTCACCGAAAGACAGGCCAAGGCCATCCTTGATATGAGACTTTACAAACTGATCGGACTCGAGATCGATGCTCTCAACAAGGACCACGAAAACACCCTTGCCAATATCTACAGATATGAGGATATCCTCGACAGAAGAGAGTCCATGGCACAGGTCATCATCGCCGATCTCGAAACTCTTAAAAAGGAATTCTCAAGAAAGAGAAGGACCGTCATCGAGAACGGTGAGGAAGCCGTCTATAAGGAAAAAGAATTCGAAGAGATGGATGTCTGGTTCATCATGGACAGATTCGGTTACTGCAAGATGATCGACCTTCCCACCTTCGAAAGGAATAAGGAAGCCATCGACGAAGAGATCAAGTATAAATGTCCCGTCCGAAACAACGGAAGAGTTGCCGTATTTACCGAAAAGGGACAGATGCATACGATCAAGATGATGGATCTTCCCATGTCCAAATTCCGTGATAAGGGTGTTCCGGTAGATAACATAACCAATTACGACTCATCGGATGATATGATCATCTTTGCCGAGGATCTGTCGACCGTTCTGCTCGGAAAGTACTTATTTGTTACCGCGAACGGAATGTGTAAGGTGACATCGGGGACCGAATTCGATGTAAGTTCACGCCGTACGGTAACCGCAACCAAGCTTAATGAGGATGACCGTATCGTCACCATCAGGAAGGTGCGTACCGAAGAAAACGTCATCCTTCAGTCCGCAAACGGATACTTCATCAGGTTCTCCATTGAAGAGATCCCCGAGATGAAGAAGACAGCCGCAGGTGTTAAGGGAATGCGTCTCGATGGAAATGACAAGGTCGAGATTGCTTATATCACCGATGTTGTAAGTGAAGCATCCATTGAATACGGCTCAAGGACCGTGTCGCTCAATTCCATTAAGCTCCTGGGCCGTGGTGCAAAGGGAACCAAGATCCGCTCATGACCGAACGGAACTGAAACATGCCGGAAACATACTTGGCAGAAGAATTATTGAGGTAAACAGTTATGAGAGTTATAGCAGGAGAATGCAGGTCAATGCCCCTTAAGACACCTGCCGGAGACGATATCACAAGACCCACGCAGGATATCATCAAAGAGACTCTTTTCAACATAATTCAGGGAGATGTACCCGGTGCCGTAATGATCGACCTTTTTGCAGGAAGCGGACAGATCGGTATTGAAGCGCTCAGCCGGGGTGCCACAAAGGTTTACTTTATCGACAACGGCAGGGAACCCATCAAATGCATCACCGATAACGTGAATTTCACCAAGATGCAGGATAAGGCTGTCATCCTCAAGCAGGATGCCGTAGCCGGCCTTCAGTCTGTTTTTGAGAAGCATGTCGATATCGTGTTCATGGATGCCCCTTATCTTAAAGGATATGAGAAAAACGTCCTTAAGCAGCTGTCCGTGATGAAATATGTCGATAAGGATACCATCATCATAATAGAGGCTGACAAAAAGGATGATTTTAGCTATACTGAAGAAGTCGGATTTGAGATCGTAAGAAGAAAAGAATACAAAGGCAATATGCATCTTTTCCTGAAGAAGATCTGATCTCTTAACAGGAGGGAATATATGAACAGAGCATTATATCCCGGAAGCTTTGATCCCATGACTTTGGGACACCTTGATATCATTAAAAGAGCATCGCTCATGTTCGACGAACTCATTGTCGCCGTGCTGAATAACAGTGAGAAGACTGCATTGTTTTCGGTTGATGAACGTGTTAAAATACTGACTGAAGCCACGAAAGATATGAAGAATGTAAGAGTTGATTCTTTCAGCGGTCTTACTGTCGATTATTGTCTTCAGAATAATCTCCATATCATGATCAGAGGCCTCAGAGCTGTCACCGATTTCGAATACGAACTCCAGATAGCCCAGACCAACAGAAAAATTTCCGACAATAAAGTAGATACGGTTTTCCTTACCACGGATCTGCAGTATTCATATCTCAGTTCATCGACGGTCAAAGAGATCGCACGCTACGGAGGCGACGTAAGCCATTCCGTTCCGGACTATGTCGAAGCGGCTCTTAAGGAAAAATTCAAAGGTATCCGCTCTTAAGGAGAGACAATGGAAAGAAAAATGGAAAGCCAGATCTTTGGCGTCATCGATGAGCTTGAACAGTATATTTCGGAGTGCAAACCCAAGCTCCTGTCCAATACAGAGATCTACGTTGAAAAAGAAGTAATTCAGGGTTATATCGACGAACTCAGGAGAAAGGCTCCCGAGGAGATAGCAAGATATCAGAAGATCATCAGCAATCAGGACTCGATCCTTGATAATGCAAGGAAGATGGCTGACGGACTTATCGAGAAAGCAACCGCTCAGACCGATGAAATGCTCTCACAGAATGAGATCATGAAGAAGGCTTATGAGCAGGCAGATGCCGTTACCAGCCAGACAATGGCTGAAGCCCAGCAGATCCTTGACAATGCTACCAGCGAAGCAAATGCATGCAGAGATGCGGCTATGGAGTATATGGAAGATGTTATGAAGTACGTAGAAGGACTTCTTGCTTCATCTTCAAGAACCGTATCCGATCAGTATGATTCACTCCTGAATGCCCTCAATTCCAAGCTTCAGGCTGTAAAGGCAGATCATGATTCTCTTAAGGAATCCCGTTCCGGAAGAGATGAAAAGCCCGGATCTTCAGGTCCTAATGTCAGTACGGTTTATCCCGATACCGATAAAGAATAAAATGATAAACCGGCTTATTAAAAGCCGGTTTTATTTTTCTCATTGTTTATGAAAATATCTGCATTGAAAAAATGCATATCCGTGCTGCTTCTCTTTATCCTGATCATGTTACCGGAATTAAACGTATCAGCAGCGGAAAGAGTCTTTCCAAGGGACGATAACCTCGTCATAGTCATCGATCCCGGACACGGCGGCACGGACACCGGTACACAGGGCGGCAGGATACAGGAAAGATTCATGAACCTGATGACCGCACAGGCGCTTGTCGAAAGACTTAATATGTACGAAGGCGTTACCGTATATATGACAAGGTTCGATAATGATACCACAATGAGCCTTACGGACAGAGCGAAATTCGCCCAGAGTGTCGAAGCTGATTTTGTCTTCAGTATTCACTATAATGCCTGCTACGCACATGACAGATTCGGTATAGAAGTTTATACATCACGTATCGCACCATATAACGGATACGGATATCAGTTCGGAAATCTTCTGATGCACAGATTTGAGGATGAATTCGGCATTTATCCGAGAGGCGTTAAGACCAGAAAAGGTCTCAGGACTGAAGGCGATTATTACACCATAATCTCCGCAAATGTTTACCGGGAGATCCCTGCAGTAATCATAGAGCACTGCTTTGCGGACGGAACCGTCGATGCTCAGTTTACGAGAACGGGGGACCAGCTCAGGGAATACGGAAGAGCCGATGCCGATGCTATCGCCGAATACTTCGGGCTTAAGAGTCCGATGCTCGGGATCGATATGTCCGGACCTTCCGACGATCTTATTTATGCTGACACCTCGGCATTTAATGATGCCACATACGAAGACAGAACAGCTCCCGATAATGTAACTGTATCGGTAAAGAGCATCGATCCCGAAGCAAATACCGTAACCGTCACCGTAAGTGCGACCGAATCAGACGGTATGATGATGTTCTATGCATTATCAACCGACGGAGGATGGACCTGGCAGGAATCAAAGCCCTGGCCCGGAGCGGATACTTATAACGGAACATTCGAAGAAAGCTTTGAACTTGTTCTTCCTTTTGAGAACGGATACAGACCCACAATTGTGATCAAAGGCTTCAACAGATATGATGCCTATACAAGATCGGAACCCGTAACCTTCCTGGAAAGCTTTAACGGAAATTACACACCGCTTTACAGGACCGGCATTATCTACGGAGGATAATCATTTGAAATATATCGCTATAATCACAGGAGCATCATCAGGTATCGGACGTGAATTTGCCATGGCTCTCGATCAGAGCATGGATGCACTCGATGAGATCTGGATCGTTGCAAGAAGAAAGGAAAGACTCGAAGAGCTTGCTGAAAAGCTCCGTCATCATGCCAAGATAATAAGTGGAGATCTTTCCAACAGAAATACCGTAAACAGGATCTCTGCAATGCTTCGTGCAGATAAGTGCAGGGTCAGGTTTCTTATCAATGCCGCAGGATACGGAATTCTCGGCGAATTCGCAAAAGGCGACAGGAAAGAAGAGACCGGTATGTGCGATCTTAATGTAAGGGCACTTACCGATGTAACCTATGCATGTCTTCCTTTCATGGGTAAGAATTCCAGGATAATTAATCTTGCTTCAAGTGCGGCTTTCGTCCCGCAGCCCTCGTTTTCGGTTTATGCCGCTACCAAATCATATGTCCTCAGCTTTTCAAGATCGCTCAATGCAGAGCTTAAAGACAGAAATATTTATGTGACAGCTGTATGTCCCGGCCCGGTTAAGACAGAATTCTTTGATGTTGCCGAAAAACTCGGAACGAGAACTCTATCGATGAAGAAATGGGCCATGACAACTCCCGATGTGGTAGTTAAAACGGCACTCAGGGATTCCTTTGCAAGGAAAGAGATCTCAATTCCCACCACCATGATGAAGCTGTTTTATATCTTAACCAAGACAGTTCCTCATCATATGATCATTTCATTTACTGACAGGTTATATCGTTAATGACTATTTCCAGACTTTTTTCGGGTGATAATTTTAAGGGTACTTATCTGTATCTGGATACACAAAAAAAATATGAGATTGCCAGAACAATAATCCTTTATTCGTTATCTGCAGCGATCTTTCTTACCGGTTACATATCGACCGGGACCAAGAAAAACCTTCTGACCATCGTTGCGGTACTCGGAGTTCTTCCCGCATCCAAAGCGCTTGTGTCGGTCATAATGTTTCTCAGATACAAAAGCTTTAAGGAAAAGATCGAATGTGAAGGACTGCTTAACGCGTACGATATGATCTTCACATCCGAAAAGATCAATCACAGGGTTTCACATCTGTGCGTTTCCGATAACTGTATTATCGGTTATTCGGAAGATGCTAAGTTTGACGAGAATAAATTCAAGGATCACGTAACCTCGATCCTTGCCGTTGAAAATCTAAAGAACATTACCGTTAAAGTATTTACTGATAAAAAAGCTTACCTTAACAGGATCTCATCCCTAAAACCTTCGGAAAGCGGAGATGAGGCTGTTATGTCAGTGCTTAAACAGATTGTTTTGTAATGAAAGAAATTACGGTAACAAATGAATCCGCTGGGCAGCGTCTTGATAAATTTCTAAAAAGGCTTCTTCCTTCATGCCCGGGAAGCTTACTCTATAAACAGCTGCGAAAAAAGAACATAATTCTGAACGGAAACAAAGCTGACGGTCATGAACTGCTCTCCGCCGGCGATATTGTCAGTGTTTTCTTTTCTGATGAAACATACGAAAAATTTTCTGTGGGCGAAAAGACCGATATCTCCCGTTACATTAAAGCCTTTGAAGAATTCGGAAAGATCGATACGGTTTATTCAGACAACGATATCCTTATCTTCAATAAACCCGCCGGGATTCTTTCACAATCGGATGCAAGCGGCGATCTTTCGATAAATGACTATCTTTTAGGATATCTTTTAAAAAGCGGTGATATCAGTGCGGATGGCCTTTCATCATTCAGACCTTCGATCTGCAACAGGCTGGACCGTAATACTTCAGGACTCATTCTCTGTTCAAGATCTCTTCAGGGTGCACGTTTTCTTAATAAGATCCTTTCGGAAAGAGAAGCCGAAAAGTATTACCTTGCAATTGTAAAAGGAAGATTTACAAAAGAAGGTATCCATACTTCCTATGTAAAAAAGGATGAGAAGAACAACAGGCTTCTTTTTACGGATAAAGAAATCGTAGGATCTACAGAGATCAGAACAGGCTTTGAAGTTATAAAAGCAGGAGATGATGCCACACTTTTGAAGGTAAGACTGTTTACCGGAAAGAGCCATCAGATAAGAGCGCATTTATCGTATCTCGGTCATCCCATCACAGGCGATCCAAAATACGGCGGAAGAGGAATATATAATGCCTCAAGGCAGATGCTTCATGCTTATGAGATCAAAGTAACCGATGCAGACAGCTTATATAACGGAAGAAGCTTTAAAGCTCCCGTCCCGGCAGATATGATCAAAGTATATGCAAAAGCTTTCAGTTCAGAGGAAATGCCTTTATGACTACCTGGAAATCAAGAGGACTCAGAGGTTCCACTCTGGAAGATCTCATAAACAGATCAAATGAAAAATATGACGAAGCGGGGCTCGCACTTGTACAGAAGATCCCGACTCCCATAACTCCCATCAATATCGATAAGGAGACCAGGCATATCACGCTCGCTTATTTCGACCAGAAGTCCACAGTCGACTATATTGGAGCAGTGCAGGGAATTCCCATTTGTTTTGATGCGAAGGAATGTGCAACCGACACTTTTTCATTAAACAATATTCATGAACATCAGGTTGAGTTCATGAGGAAATTTGAAAAGCAGGGCGGCATCGCTTTCTTTTTGATCTATTTTACGGGAAGAGGAGAGCTTTATTACCTTCCCCTGCAGATGCTTGAATTCTTCTGGGAAAGAGCCAAAAACGGCGGAAGAAAATCCTTCCGCCATGATGAACTGAATCCCGATTATATTATTCCCGAATCCCCCGGCATACCTGTCCCTTATCTTGACAAGGTAAATCAGGATCTCGCTGACAGGCCCGAATGATCAGCGAATCAGTTAAAAATATCCCTGTGTCTCGTCCTGACATATATATAGACACTGTAATCGGCCCAATATGATTCTTTTACCGTTAAATCTATGTAATAATCGTCTGTCATGAGAGTATTTGTAATATCTGTTCCGTTATTATCGGAATATTCTTCGATCATAGAATCGATATCCGCTGTTTCACGTATATCGAGATCATAAAGTAAGTTCATAACCTCATATATCTTTGAGGTATCATCTCCGTAATGCAGATCATAATTAACAAAATATCCGGTGAATTTCAGTCCTTCCTCCGTCACATCAAAATATAATCTTACGGAATTATGAAGATATGTGTCGGAATCATCGATGTAATCAATATTCTCGAAATAGAAACCGGGAATATTATTTTCCTCACGCTCAAATCCAAGCGGTTCCATAACTTTATCCCAGGATTCCGTAAATGATCCGATCTCACGGTTAAAAACTTCTGTTTTCTTTATTCCCGCACTTAAAATATAGAATATGCATGCACCGTACAATGCGAGTCTGAACAGGACAAAGAAAACCTTTCGCAGAGGATTTTTCCTGAAATATGTCTGAGTGGGATCATATTTTATATAATGGTGCGGGATCAGGATCTCGTCATCATTCATTTTCTTTTCGTTAAACCCGGAAAACAGGCGTCCCTTATCATTTATATCACCGGATTCGGTAACTGAAGTCAGTATCTTTTTGACGCGATGGCTTTTTTCGGAAATATGCCTGTCGGCATACGCACAATATCCGGCATATCTTTCATGAATGCGTTTATCGGCTTTTTCGGCGGTTGAAAAGAATCCTTTTTTCCATGTCTTCACCCTTACGTTTTTCCTTATCTCATAAAGGGTTCTTCCCTCCAGAACATATATTTTTCTGCGGAAAGAATTATGTATAAGGAAAAACAGAAGAATAAACAGTGCGGCATAAAAAATAACTGCCGTGGCTGTATAAATGACCTGTGTTTCGGCAAAATACAGAACAGGAGTGGACAGATACAGATTTATGTATGCAACGGGCATGATAATGCACAGCACAATGAAATCGGCCACAGACGATCCGAATAATCGTGATAAAAAGCTTTCTGTCTTCAGTTTAATATTATTCTCATCCGGAAAATAATATTCCCTGGTATATACCTCAGTATATTCACCGGAAGATCCCTGATCGGAAGGGCCGGTCATATAAGGGGTTAAAGGAGCTTTTATCTCATCCTTATCGGAACTTTCGTTATTCTCTTTTCCAAAATAAACAGATTCCATATTGCTCCCGTCAGATCCGGAAGTACTATATCCGGATACTTTCAAAAATCGGTTGACACATCGATATCCTGTAAGTATAATTCAATGTGTTAGCAAGTTAGCATATTAGCATAGTAAAGTGTTAAAAGTTCCTGCAAAACATAGTTATTTTACCACGAAAAAAGGATATAATCAGTTATTATGAGCAATTTCAAGAACAATTTACTGCATACTCCCGACGGCGTCAGGGATATCTACGGAAAAGAATATGACAATATCAAATACGTAAGGAAGACCATTTCGGATTGTCTGTCCTCGTACGGATATTCCGATATCCAGACTCCTTCATTCGAGTATTTCGATGTCTTTTCCAAGGAAGTCGGAACCATCCCCTCAAGAGAGCTGTACAAATTCTTTGACAAGGATAATGAGACCATAGCGCTTCGTCCGGATTTTACTCCTTCGATCGCCAGATGTGCGGCAAAGTATTTCATGGATGAAGACAGACCGCTCAGGTTTTCATATATCGGATCGACCTTCCAGAATATCTCTTCACTTCAGGGTAAATATTCGGAGGTGACTCAGGAGGGTGCGGAGTTCATTGGAGATGCATCAGTCGAAGCCGATGCGGAAATGGTATCCCTTCTTATAGAAAGTCTGTTAAAGACAGGGCTTGAAAACTTCCGTATTTCGGTGGGAGAGGTTGATTATTTCAAGGGACTATGCTCGGAAGCGAAGCTTTCACCTGAAGAAGAAGCCGATCTGCGCGATCTTATCTCGTCCAAAAACCCCATTGCTGCAGCGGATCTTTTAAAGGAATTAAATATATCCGATGAAATGAGGGATAAGCTTTTACGTATAACGGATACATTTGCGGATCATTCAATGCTCTCGGAGCTTGAAAAGGATGCAGGCAACGATATATCCAAGAAAGCGATCGAAAGGCTCACTTCTTTGTTCGATCTTCTCAAGATAAGAGGATATGAGAAATATGTTTCCTTTGACCTCGGAATGCTTTCAAAGTACCAGTATTATACCGGTATAGTATTCAAAGCTTTCGCACTCGGTACCGGTTCACCCATAGCGATGGGTGGAAGATATGATAAGCTTCTTTCATATTTCGGTAAAGACGCCCCTGCAGTCGGATTTGTCATTCTTCCCGACGATGTCGAAAAGCTTCTTGAAAGACAGGGCAAGGCATTTCCCGAAGAATCTACCGTTGAAGAGATCGTATATGATCCCTGCGATCCTTCAAGCTATGAAGAAGCTGTAAAGAAAGCGTGCCTGATCCGTGAAAAAGGCGGAAGAGCGGCATTGATCAAGAAATAACCGAATTCGGAGAATATTATGAACAGTTACGATGATTATCTTACATTTGCTCTCGGAAAGGGCAGATTATCCAATAAAACAATGGAGCTTTTTGAAAAGATCGGCATAAGCTGTGAAGAGATGAAGGATCCTTCCTCAAGAAAGCTGATCTTTACAAGCGAGGATACCAAGACAAGGTTCTTTCTTTCAAAGGGACCGGATGTTCCCACCTATGTTGAGTACGGTGCCGCAGATATCGGTGTTGTGGGACGCGATACCATTCTCGAAGAAAACAGGAACGTTTATGAGATACTTGATCTCGGCTTCGGAAAATGCCGTATGTGCGTGTGCGGTCCCGAATCGGCCTCTGAGAAGCTTCTCCACCATGAGAGGATAAGGGTTGCGAGCAAATATCCCGTGATTGCCAAGGAGTATTTCAATAATAAGAAGAACCAGACAGTCGATATCATCAAGCTTAACGGAAGCGTAGAGCTCGGTCCGATAGTCGGTCTTGCCGATGTCATAGTCGATATCGTCGAAACAGGCTCGACGCTTCGTGAAAACGGACTTACAGTTCTCGAAGAGATCTGTCCTTTGTCCGCCAGGATGATAGTAAATCCCGTCAGTATGCAGCTTAAGGGAGACAGGATAAGGGAGCTTGTCATAAAGCTAAAGGAATTATTATAAAAGCCGCCGTATATAAACGGCAGTTTCGGAGGAAATATTATGAAGATCGTAAAACTTACATCAGATTCCATTGCGGAGATACAGATCGCGCTTCTCAAAAGATCTCCCGCGCAGTATACCGAATACGAATCAACCGTCAATGATATCCTTGCAAAT
>JAGCRJ010000047.1 GCA_017964745.1 Lachnospiraceae bacterium | reverse complement strand
TTTATGAGAAACGGATATTTCAAAGTGATTAAGACTCCCGGAGGCTTCGGAGTTGCCATTTATGCTCCCAAGGACGGCGGTGAACCCGTAAGGGCACAGGAGCTTGTAAATTACCTTGATATGAACGGGCTTACAAATTATGAGCCCGGTAAGATAACCGACGCGATCAAGACATTAAAGGATGAGGTCATCGAACTCGGACCGGGTGAATGCCCCGCCATCCGGGAGAATTATATTTTCACTGTTTCAGAAGACAATATGAAGGCTGTTGCCAGATTCATTCCTCCTTCAGAAACGGGAGAGAGGATGACCGTAGAGGAGTTTCTTAAGGATCTGGCCTTCAGAATGATCAAGTTCGGGATCCAGACAGAACTTCTCCAGAAGCTTTTTGCCAGCGGCGGAATATATTCGACCGATATCATCGTAGCAAAAGGCAAGCCCGCAAGACACGGAAGAGATGCGGAGATAGAATACTTTTTCAATACCGATGTTCACGCCAAGCCCGCCATGAATGAGGATGGCTCCGTGGACTATTTCCATTTGGGCATAGTCAATAATGTCAAGAAGGGTGAGATGCTCGCACGCATCATCCCCGAGGATGTCGGTGAACCCGGCATGACAATACAGGGTGCTCCCATCAAGCCCCGTGATGTCAAGAAGCTGCGCCACAACTTCGGAAAGAACATTACACTTTCGGAAGACAGACTTGTAATAAAGAGCGATGTTGACGGAATGGTTCAGCTTATCGACGGTTCCGTTTTCGTATCCAATATCTATACCGTTGAGAACGTGGATAATTCAACCGGTAATATCGATTTCACCGGAAACGTACAGGTCAACGGTAATATCGCTGCCAACTTCGAAGTTAAGGCAACCGGAGACGTAATTGTATACGGTGTCGTGGAAGGTGCGCATGTAGTTGCGGGAGGCAATATCATTATCGCCCGCGGAATGAACGGCATGGGCAAGGGCGTGCTCGAAGCGGGCAACAATGTCATTTCCAAATTCATTGAGAACAGTAAAGTAACCGCAGGCGGTTACGTAAATACTGAGTCCATTCTTCATTCGGATGTTTCCGCGGGAACCGAGGTCAGCGTTACCGGAAAGCACGGGTTCATCACAGGCGGTCACGTACAGGCTGATTCCAAGGTTGAGGCCAAGACCCTCGGCGCCTCCATGGGTTCCCAGACCATTATCGAAGTCGGTGCCAATCCCGAGCTTAAGAATGAATTCAACAGGACACAGAAAGAGATCGGAGATATAGTAAAGGCCATCAAGGATGCCCAGCCCATAATCCAGAACTTCATGGAAAAGAAGGCAAAGGGCGTCAGAATGACCGCAGACCAGCTTGCATATGTTAAGCAGACCGCAGAGAACCTTGAGCTCAAGAAAAAGGAACTCACCGAGAAGAATGCGCGTATGCAGGAGCTCAGCCAGATATTCGATCCCAACCGTAAATCCGAAGTTATAGTCACCGGTGAAGTTTATCCCGGAACCACCATCATCATCGGTGATCTTTCGACAACTGTAAGAGACAGTTACAAGTACTGCAGATTCATCCGTCAGGGTGGAGATGTTAAGATGGCACCCCTGTAGAGAGGTTCGATTATGGCAGGAATAGAGATTGCCCAGATACCGGCTTCCCTTGATTATGCCACCTTCAAGCATAACGAGGATATGCATGCCTCACTTGTCCAGAGCCACGTGGGAGCTGAGAATGAAAAGAAGACAGATCTTTCCCATTCCCAGGTTTCCAATACCGAGAAGTCCGAGATGCGTCCCGAAGACAACGGAGGCTCCGGAAGCGGTTATGCCGGCGACGGAGGAAGCAACAGAAGAAAACATCACGAGGAGGCTGAGGCCGACAAGGTCATCATAAAAGGCTCTTCGTCTTCTTTTGACATAAAGATCTGAAAGGAATTTTCGAAATGACTGTTTTGGAGATTTTATTACTTGCCGCGGGAGCCGTGCTTATTGCGGCAAGTTTTTTTATTCCCGAGAAAGAAGAACATATCGATACCGATATAAGCGAACTTGTAAGGGAAGAGGTCAAAAAGAGCATAGAGAGCGAATCGGAGAATATGCGCAAGCATGTTGACGATGTCGTTAATGAAGCAGTCGGCTATGCGGAGGAAAAGACCGAGCGTACGCTTGAGCGTCTGACCAATGAGAAGATCATGGCTGTTAACGAGTACTCCGATACGGTTCTTGATGAGATCAACAAGAACCATAAGGAAGTCATGTTCATGTATGACATGCTCAATGACAAGCACAAGAATCTGAGGAGCACTGTGACCGAAGCGGAAGAGATCGCAAAGGAAGCACAGAAGACCACCGAGGAGCTTAAGGAGGTTTCCGAGTCCGTTTCCGTTAAAGCGGCAGAACCCGCTCCCGCTCCGGAACCGGTAAGCGTAAAGCACTCTTCACAGAAGGCAGTCAATTTCTTTTCCGGACTCGAAGCTCCCGAAGCTGTTGCTACGGTAAAGAATATTCCCGAAGAGGAAGAACCCAGGAAGACCGTCAGAACTCTCAACTGGGCTGAGCTTGCCGTAAGCGATGCTAATGAAGCCGAGAAAAAGGAAGCCGCAAAGGAAGGCAGAGAACCCGAGAAAGCGATCGAAAGCTCCCGTGAGAAGATAAACAGGGAAGTGGTAGAGCTTGCCGAATCGGGACTTGAACCCGTTGAGATAGCAAGACGACTTAAAATGGGAGTAGGCGAAGTCGGACTTATACTCGGACTTCACGGCAGGTAAGATCAATGAACAGGAAAAAGAGACTTTATATGAGAGGAATAGGTGTAGGCATCTTTATCGCGGCACTTATTCTGATCATTGCAAGAATAAATACTCCGGCGGATATTTCAGATGCCGAGATCATCTCCAGGGCTCATGAGCTCGGAATGATTGAAAGTGACAGCATGTCGCTCACCGAATCCGCAGGCAATACTGATGTACAGGAGTCTTCATCATCAGAACTTTATCCCGTACTCGTGCCAACAGGAAATAATGAAACGGATCCCGCTTCTTCGGTTTCATCAGATGATGGAGAATTCCCGGCGGATCCCGGAACGGAGGGAGGCTCCGAAACAGATGTACAGCCCGGATCCGAAGAACAATCCGGAACGGATGTACAGTCTGAGCCTGAAGCGCAGCCTGAGCCCGAAGTGACACCCGATCCTGAAGTGACACCAGAACCTGAAGTGATACCTGAACCCGATCCTCAGCCGGCACAGACCGATTACTATGTTCTTACGGTTGAGAGAGGAAACAGCTACAATGTTGTTGCGGAAAAGCTGGAACGTCTGGGGGCAATAGACGATGCCAAGGCATTTGACAGGTATCTGGTCGATAAC
>JAGCRJ010000046.1 GCA_017964745.1 Lachnospiraceae bacterium | reverse complement strand
GGGAACTCATCTGCGGAATAGACCATGAGCCCGAAAAGCAGGCCAATGTCGAAAAGCTTGTCCTTAAGTTCCACGAAGATGACATCCTTGTTGTCGCAGAGGGCGTCGAGGAAAAGGAAGAATTCGAATGTCTCGTGGGCCTCGGAGTCGATCTGTTCCAGGGCTACTACCTCGCAAGACCTCAGTAAACAGGGGGGACGGGATGTCCCATAGACATGGGTGCATGTCCGGGACGGCTTCCGGTGTTTCGGAGATTCAGGAGTTCGCGAAAGCGGGCTCCTATTTTTGTTCGGTGAACGGAGGAACCGTCCCCCTGTTCACCGACTTGTGAACCGCCATCGCTTACATGACAAAAATTGGTGGATTTTGTACAGAAAGGCGGATGTAAGAACTGCGGTCATTTTTTTACAATAAGTGCATAAGAGGGAAAGCTCTGTTTTTCATTTGATGATTTTTATTCGAAACCGGCGACATTAAGGAGGCAGGATATGGTTACAGGAATCGCACATGCTGCATTTAACGTAAAGGATATGGACAAGACCATCAGCTTTTATGAGAAATCCCTGGGATTCAAGAAGGCATTTGATATTGCAAGACCCGAGAACGGTGAGCCCTGGATCGTTTATATCTATGCGGGCGGAGGACAGTTCATCGAACTCTTTTACGGTGCGACCAGGGAGAATCCTTACAAGGATGAAAATATCGGATTCTTCAATATCTGCGTAGCTGTTGACGATATACACGAGATCTGGGACAGGATAGTAGAGACCGGTGCACCTCAGGATGATGCTCCCAAGCAGGGTGCGGATCATAACTGGCAGTGCTGGACACATGATCCCGACGGTATCAAGATTGAGCTTATGCAGCTTGATCCCGAGAGCCCCCAGATGAAGTTTATCGAAAGTCAGAAGTAAGATAGTTTTAATTTCCGGAAATGATGCGATCATCTGCCGGAGCTGAATTGTATGAGAGGAATCTTGATGGAGTGGCAGACACCCGAAATAAACCTGTTTAAGTCAGGATCGTTTAATAAGGTTGGAATGGGAAGCGACAGTTCGCTTGCCAATATTCTGTTGCTCGCCGATAAATACGATACCGAGATCGCGGTTGAGGACGGTGTTCTCTATCGTTACTACCACGGAAAGAGTGAAAACAGGAGAGGGTACGGTTTTCCTTTGTCGGATAAGCCGATCGATCTGAAAGCGTGTATTGCTCTATTGTCTGAGGATGCGAGAAGAAGAAATGTTCCTTTGGAATTCTGTCTCTGCGATGAGAATCAGAAAGAGCAGCTGGATAAGGTTGTGAAGGTATCCTGGAATTCAACGGTTGATGACAACGATTACATCTACAGCCGCGAAAGACTTGCAACGCTCTCCGGAAGAAAACTCCAGAAAAAGCGCAATCACGTGAATCATTTCAAGAGTACATATCCCGACTGGCACTATGAGCAGATAGGCATGCACAATAAATGTGCCGCGCTCGAGATGGCTACGAAATGGCTTGAGGAAAGAGGGGAGCCTTCTGTTGCGGAGATCCTCGAATATGAATCGATCGGATTTACTCTTTTGAATTTCTATGACATGAACGTGTTCGGCGGAATCCTTTATGTCGGTGAACAGCCCGTTGCGATGACAATCGCATCCGAGATCTCACCTTCCTGCGTTGATGTCCACTACGAAAAAGCGATCGGGGATTATGCACATCATGGTGCATTCGCTGCGGTCAATCAGTGCTTTGCTTCCTCTGAAGCGGTCTCGAAATATGAGTTCGTAAACCGTGAAGAGGACATGGGCATCGAGGGCCTCAGACGCGCCAAGGAAACCTACGATCCCCTCTGCAAGCTGCAGAAATTCTACGGAAAAGCGGTTATTTAAGAACTTATTGAAATTGAAGATGCGAAGAATATCCCGGAGATTGACCTTGAGTAAAGGTCAGTCTCCGTTTTTATTATGGGCGAATATATATAAGATGAGATATACGACAAGGATGACGAGGAGTGCGAGGATTCCGTATCCGATAAGGTATCCGGGATTGCCCATGAAGGACGCGAGCCAGGCTAAGGGTGTATCTCTTTCAGGCCAATTGACGAAGAAGTAGTTAACATTATACTTCTTATCGAATAGGTATATCGGCGGAACGACCACGACAAGGAATATAAGAATGTAGTGGATATGCTTAAGCGAAGGATGAACTTCGCGTTTGGTGAGCAGAAGCAGCGGATAGAGAACAAGCAGTCCGTGCCAGACATATGCATACAGGTTTATGAAATTGAGTACGGGATAATATACTGTCCAGTCGGGGAATATGAGAGCGGCCAGTGCACCGGGCATTATGAGTACCAGTGCGATCTCTCCGAAGATCTTCTTTGCATTTTTAAACGGAAGAAATTCGCAGAAGAAGAATACATATATTCCCATGCTGCAGACATGGAGCGGAAGATACCATCTGCCGAATCTGCCTACCGATACCAGGAACAGATCCTTGAATGCTTCGAGCAGTACAATAAAGACAGGGATCAGTTTACGGATCCTTCCCTGTGTTTTCTTACTGCATCTTCTGAAAATGCAGATAAGGATCACAACTGCAAGAAGTGTTACAGCCGTGCTTGCAATATGTTCTTTTCCAAATAGCGGATATCCCATTCCCGCCGGAATGTCATCCTGCTGCTTCCAGAAGTATTCCATAGATCATCTGTTATTCTTCGACCAGAACGATTCCTATATCAACATTAACCAGCCTTCCTATATATCTCTTGGCGGCTTCCGTTACAAGTCCCGTCTTCAGATATCCTATTGAAACGGTGAGGTCCGATCTTACCGCAAGTGCAGCTTCACCGGTATCACCGTTCATACCCGAATTGATATCGACGCTTATTACATAGGCATTACTTTCGTTGATCGCTTCGATGGCGGTTCTTGCTGTGCCTCTTACTTCTCCGGTAAAGCCGGTTCCGAGAATGCAGTCGACGATCACATCATATGCCTTAAGATCCGTCTCTTCGTTGAAGGGAATCATTTCCACGGACAGCGCTTTGGCAATATCGCAGTAGTATTTACCGTCCTCGCTCATCTTATCGGATGCCTGTATGACTGTGGCCGGTATCCCTTTTTTCGCAAGTATCCCTGCGAGGGCATAGCCGTCACCGCCGTTATTTCCGCCCCCGACTACGATCGCGATCCTTTTGCCTGACCACTC
>JAGCRJ010000045.1 GCA_017964745.1 Lachnospiraceae bacterium | reverse complement strand
GCCCGGTAATATGGCCAACCTGATGAAGCAGGCACAGCGCATGCAGCGTCAGATGGAAGAAGGCAGGAAGGAACTTGAGAGTACGGAGTTCGAAGGAACTGCCGGCGGCGGAGCCGTTACTGTCAGGATCAACGGAAAAAGAGATGTTCTTGATATAAAGCTCGATAAGGATATCGTCGATCCCGATGATGTCGAAACCCTTCAGGATTCGATCCTTGCGGCTATAAAGGATGCCATGGACAAGGCTGATGCCGCAGGAGAACAGATAATGGGCGGACTTAACGGTATGCCCGCAGGATTATTCTAAATGGAACTTTACAGCGGATATGTCAACAGGCTTGTTTCGGAACTTGCGGCACTTCCCGGGATAGGGGATAAATCTGCCCAGAGACTTGCCTTTCATATGATCAATATGCCGCCCGAGAAGGTTAAGCGGCTTGCGGACACCATGATGGAGGCACGCAGCAGGGTCAAGTATTGCAGGGAATGCTTCACCCTTACGGACAGCGATATGTGTCCCGTGTGCTCGAATACATCCAGGGATCATTCCGTCATAATGGTAGTCGAAGACACCAGGGATATGGCCGCATACGAAAAGACCGGAAAATACGGCGGCGTATACCATGTGCTCCAGGGCGCAATCGCACCCATGCTCGGCGTGGGACCTTCCGATATCAGGATCAAGGAGCTCGTCGACAGGTGCTCAAAGGATGAGGGAAGCATAAGCGAGGTTATACTTGCAACCAATTCGAGCATTGAAGGCGAGACGACGGCAATGTATATCAGCAAGCTGATAAAGCCGCTCGGAGTAAGGGTCACCCGTATAGCCAGCGGAGTTCCCGTCGGAGGAGATCTCGAATACATCGATGAGATCACACTCACCAGGGCACTCGACGGACGTACAGAGATCTGATGTGAAAAGAGGACGTTTTCCTTTTCACTCAATATAAAGAAATACTAAGGAGAAAGAATATGTCGGTAAATAGTGAAAGTTTCGGATGCAGCCGTGACGGCAGGGAGATAAAGCTTTATACGATCGCAGGAAAGAACGGGCTGACCGCTTCCGTTACAAATCTCGGAGCGATACTTGTAAAGCTCATGGTTCCCGATGCCGATGGAAAAGCTGAGGATGTTGTTCTCGGCTTTGACAAGGCTGAAGATTATTACGGAAATCCCAGCTTCTTCGGAGCAACGATCGGACCCAATGCAAACCGTATCGGAAATGCGGAATATGAGATCGACGGTGTTCACTACGAACTCGATATCAACGACAACGACAGGAACAATCTTCACTCACATATCGATAACGGATACCACAAGAGAATGTGGGATGCGGATGTCACTTCCGACAACAGTGTCACTTTTTCCATCGAGGATCCCGCAACACTCGGATTCCCCGGAAACAAGAAGCTTTCAGTTACATACACCGTGACCGATGACAACGAGCTTAAGCTCCATTACGTCGGTTCATCCGATGAGAATACCATTCTCAATCCCACCAACCATTCGTACTTCAACCTTGACGGATTTGGGGCCGGAAGCATTGTTGACGAGTTCATTCAGATCGAAGCCGATGAATTCACTCCCACCGATGACGAATCCATTCCTTCCGGAGTGATCGCATCAGTAAAGGGAACTCCCATGGACCTTACATCCAAGGTCAGGGTCGGCGATCATATCGATGATGATTTCGAGCAGCTTAATTTCGCGGGCGGATACGACCATAACTTCTGTGTAAGAGGTTATGACGGAACCCTTCGCAAGGTTGCCACCGTATGGGCCGCAAAGTCATCCAGGATCATGGAAGTATATTCCGATCTTCCCGGCGTTCAGTTCTATGCCGGAAACTTCATCAAGGAAGGACAGATCGGTAAGGAAGGAGCGGTTTTCAACAAGAGATACGGTCTCTGCCTTGAGACACAGTATTATCCCGATGCGATCCACCACTCCAATTTCCAGAGCCCCGTTTTCGGACCTGACAGAAAGCTCGATTCCGTAACGGTATACGCATTTAAGAACTGATACCGGTTTGACCGGGGGGATAAATGGCAAAGTTACGTATGATCAAGGGCGGCTCCGACAAGTCGCCCGATGATTACAGGGACAAACTTAAAAAGCACAGGATCATGAATCTGTACAGGACGTTCATCTTCATCGTCCTGATACTTGTGATACTTCTGATCATCTATGCCAGATTCCAGTCGCATGTCTACACCGGGTATGAGGTCATAGACTCCGGAGACCGCACCGCCTCCGAATCGCAGAAGGATCTCCGTCTCGGACGCAGTATTCTTTCCTTCAGCCATGACGGAGCGCACTGCATAGACGGAAGCGGCAAGACCGTATGGGATCAGGGATATGAGATCCAAGACCTGAAGATCTCGATATGCGAGGGCACCGTAGCGATCGCATCCTATAACGGAAGAGATATCTATGTCCTTAACGAGACCGAAAAGCTCGGAAGCTTCAAGACAAATCTTCCGATAAGGGATATCGCCGTAGCTTCGACGGGAAGGGTGACCGCGGTATTGAACTCAAACGATGCCGTGCTTATCAACACCTATTCCCCCTCGGGCGAACTTCTCTACAGCGGACAGATGCATATGTCCGGAAGCGGATACCCCGTTGATCTTGCACTGTCACCCGCGGGAAATCTCCTCTGCGTAAGCTTTATCTATGTCGATGCCGGTACCGTCAAATCCACGGTCGCTTTCTATAACCTTACCGAGGTCGGAGACAATTATACCGATTTCCTGGTAAGCAGCTACGATTACACGGATCTTGTTGTTCCCGAAGTCGGTTTCCTCGATGATTCCACCGCTTATGCGGTAGGAGATGAGAGATTCATGATATATAAGGGCTCCGACCAGCCCGAGTCCATCGGAGAGCATCTTTTCTCCGATGAAGTCAAATCGGTGTTTACCGGAAACGGATATCTGGGACTTGTTTTCAGGTCCGACGATCCCGAGACAAAATACAGGATGGATGTTTACGACAGCTCTGATTCGCTCGTCGGAAAGTATGATATCAATTTCGAATACACGGATGTGCTGTTTGAAGAATCAGACCTTGTGATATACAGCGATTCCAGATGCCTGATCTATACGTATCACGGCAAGGTCAAGTTTGACGATTCCTTCAGAAATCCCGTCAGACTGCTGATCTCCACCGAAAACGCATACAGATATGTCGTTTCCACTTCATCCTCGGTCGATACAATAAGGCTGAACTGATAAGGATTTTTGGGCCCGTATTTTGAAAAAGCACACAAAATACGGGCCTTATATATTAAAAAACTGTAAAAAATATAGGTTTAATTATTTCCTATATTATTGTAAAATGCTTTTGTAGTTTATTGCACCAAAGCGTAAAGGAGACATTATGAGTAAAAAAATGACGTTTCGTAAAAAGGGACTTGCCGTCATTTTATGCCTTATGATGGGTATCGCTACCATCGCAGGCTGTGGCAAGGAAGAGGAAACTCCCGTAGTCGAAGCTGACGAGGATGCTCTTGAGATTCCCGAAGTAAAGGGAAAGGAAGAGACCGTAGGCGCTTTCACACTTCTCGTTCCCAAGGGAATGGAAGCTGAAGAAGGCTCCAGCGAAAGCGTTGTAACCCTTTCCGACGATGACGATGCAAGCATCGTTTTCCAGGTGGTTGAGAAGAGCGAAGCCAAGGATTATGTAAAGGCGCTCATCGAAGAGGATGATTCTTTCGAAGAGATCTCTTTCAGCCTTGACGGAACCAAGTGGAACGGAGCTTCTTACAAGAAGGATTTCGTTGTTTATGCCAAGATCGGCAAGACAACCGTTATCGCCATCGGAACCGGATATAAGTATACCGATGATATCCCTCTTGCGGTTCTTGCTTCTCTCGAAGTTGAGAGCGATGCCGAGACTGTATCCATCGGAGGAGCTTCAGGCAAGGGCGGCACATATGTTTACGGTGACGGACTTTTTACCGTTGAATATACCGGAGCTTACCGCGAGGCTGATCCTTCATCCGAGTTCGGAGATCTTGTTTCAAAGGACGGAAACCAGAAGGTTTATATTACTTCAGTCTATGACTGGGATGATCTTGAGGATCTCGGAGATGAGATCGCAAGCTATAATTACGATATGCAGGATCTTACCGTTGACGGCAAGGAAGCAATCCTGTTTACATACGAAGACTATTTCGGCGACATCACCGCAGATTTCGTCATTCCTCTTGACTGGGTCTACAGAACTCCTTCGGGAGACCAGATGGTAGCCGTACGTATCTATACCACCGGCTCATCCGTTGAAGAAGCAGCTTCCGATGATTTTATGGAGCTTATAAAGAGTGTTGATGTCAACGATGAGTACGTTACCGATGAGAGCGAGACTTCATCCTACGGCTCCGGTGACTGGGAAAGTTACTGGGAGAGAGGCTGGTACGGTTTCTGGATCGTAAGTAATGCCTGCACCGATTTTGAGAGCAATATCGGATATGCATATGACTGCCTTGCAACATTCGATTGCGAAGGTGATGAAGTTCATATGCAGGTTGTAAATGCCAAGTCCGAAGGTGACCTTGATGTAGATGTATATTTTAATCATTATGAAGACAGCACCGAATCCGGATGGCTCATATCCGAACAGGGCCAGATCCTCGGATACGATATCGGTTATTATGATGCATCCATCGATCCCGAAGCGGATGCCAGAATCCTTGATGACTATATCTCAATGAGAGTGGATCTTTATGATGATGACGGCAACTGGGTTCTTGAACTCAGCTTCTTCCTCCGTCCTTGGGGTTCTGATTTCGATGAATTCCTGGCAGTACCCGAATCGAATCTTCCTTACATGTGTGTAGACTGGGATCCCGTTACCGCGGATATGTTCCCCTTCAACTATGACAGCTGGTATGTAAATGTCATGGATGATCCTTTCCCGGGACTTGATGCGATCATAGGACAGGTTGTAGAATAATTGATACATATAAAGACTCCCGGCCGGACGGCCGGGAGTTTTTTTATGTTTTTGTATATTTGCGGGGCATTAAACGGAGGCTTAGATCATGCCCGGGGATCGGATGCCCGGGGCCTTTGATCATGCCCAGGGGTCGGAAGCCTTGGGTGGTCTTATGTCAGCGAGGAGCATCTGTTCCCAGAGGAACCATTTGCCGTCGCTTCCGCGCTTTCTTAAGGTAATGGGACGCTCGGTATCGGCTCCGCCGCTTCTGATAAGAAGCCTTGCATATCCGTCATTATCATACGAATAGGGATTGGAGAATACTTCGATGGTAAGAGGCTCCGACGGTGTGTAGTTATTGTCCGGAGTCGCACCCTTGAAATACGAAAGGGGAACATAGGTCTTGCCGTCCATGAAACGGTCCTTGAGGAACTGAAGCTCCATTGTGCTCAGAGGCTGGGGCCCCTTCAGGAAGTTGAGCATCTCAATGCCTGCATCCGTATTTACCGCATAGGCACAGAGTGCGCATACGGTAAGGGCAGCGGTTTTAAAGGGGCTGTCCATGGAGCATTCCGGAAGAGCCTGAAGCTCTGCGAGGCTTCCCGGGATATCCTTGAACGTAAAGCTTTCGGTCTGTTTGCCTGCTGCGTTAGCCGCACCGCGGACCGCATCACCTACGGCATTTCCGATCTCCTGAGCGGCCTTGCTTTTAATCTGATCCAATAATCCCATAAACACTCCTTTCGTTAGACGGCACCTTTTATCATTTTCTTGTTCTGGTACATTTTGTCATCCGCACGGTTTGTTATATCCTGAACGGAGCTGTCAAAATTCTTGTCATATTCGGCGATGCCGCAGGCTATGGAAACGAAATCGTCCGGAAGCGGTATCTCTTTGGTGTATGGACTAAGAGATGCCGACAGCTCCTTCAGAAGCTCGTTCCTCTTTATGTAATCATTATCCGTAAGGACGGCGATGAATTCGTCTCCACCGACTCTGTATACGGGGCTGTGCTTGAAGATGTTGCATATGAGCCTGCATGCCCTTATAAGATAAGCGTCTCCGGCTTCGTGTCCGTTTACATCGTTGACCAGCTTCAGATTGTTGACATCGAACATTGCTATCGCAAATTTGTAATCTTCACCCGAATTGATCTTGGACTGCAGGAATGTCTCTTTATCTTCGTAGGCTCTCCTGTTGCTGACATTGGTCAGCGGATCCTTCTTCATGATGTCCAGGAGCCTCTTATTGATGAGATCGAGATTCAGTGCATGGCGGAATTTATCTATGACCAGACCGAGTCTGTTCTGATAGGATTGCAGATCGTGATTGATGATCCTGTTCATGCAGTCTCTGAACACTATATATCCGAAGGCGTCATCCGCTTCGTGAAGTGCGAGGAAAACATAGAGATGATTGGAATCCTTCGGATCATATCCCGGGACCAGTGAACGTGAAGGGAACTGGCTGTCTTCGAATTCTTTTCCGTTTTCCATGGAATACAGTACGTCTACATGAGGACTGTAGCCTTCCCTTGAAAGGGAAATGCTTGTATCGTTGAGTGAAAGCCTGAAGTTGGGTTCCAGCAGAACGTGGAAGGAATCACCCTCGATGACATGATCGCGGAGAAGCAGGTCGTGAAGGTTTGATGTAAACTCCTCAAAGGAAACACTCGAAAGCACGGCTGAATCCATTGAATTGAGCTTTATGTTGAAATATGTTGTATCGGCTCTCTTGGCGAATTCCGCACGGCCCATTCGCCTTCTGGCGGCATCGCTGTTGCCTGCTTCCAGACAGTCGCAGCTTTCGCCGGGAATAAATTCTCCATCGATGATAGTGGAAGAGTCAACTTTTTCTCCGCCAAACAGCTTTCGGCATATATCACCGCATGCACTGCCCATTTTTACAAAGCACTGATCCACCGTGGCGATCGATGGATAGAATATCTGGCTGGTCTCTATGTGATCGAAGCCGGTCACAAGAACCTGTTCGGGCACGGATATCCCGTATTTATCGAGACTCATACAGGCTTCCATGGCAAGCCCGTCGTTGGCACAGATGAACACATCGGGAAGAGACCTTCCGGTTTCACAGAATTCCTTGATATATCTGGTGACGGCAGCGTTTTCCCATTTGGTATAAAATACTTCCTTCAGAAGATCGTCCTCATTATTTTCGTGAAGGAAATCTTTGACGGCTTTTAATCTGAGTTCGGAATCAAGAGAATCGGCGGAACCTGCCAGGAAGATGATATCCCTGACGCCGTGGGATGAGCGCAGATGCCTGCACATATCGGTCGTGGCAGAGTAGTTGTCCGATCCGATGTAATAGGTATCGTCGAATCTCGATCCCTGAACAATAACGGGGATGCCGGCTTCTTTGCTTCTTTCGATGATGGATTCCGGCTGCCCTTTGAAATAAAGACCGCTTCCGAATATGACGGAAGCATCGAAGTCGTGCAGGTCGGGAAGCTTGAAGATATTAAGATCACCTTTTCTGTTGGCTTCGCTGTCGGAATACATGGAATAGCCCAGGAACAGAAAGATATCCGCACCGTCAGAACTGAGGGATTCCTCCATTCCCATCAGGAATTGCGACAATATTTCACAGCACCAGCCGGTTGTAAAGACCGCGATTTTTTTCTTCATATGGGCTCCTTGCCAAACGCGATACACAGAAATATTATACCATATATTCGGGATTCGACGCATTAAGCTTGATTTTAATCATGATATGCCTGTATTTTTGTATCCGGACAGGTGCATCAAACCCGCTGCTTTAGGATTTTCTCCGAAAAGTGTATAATAGACAGGTTGGAAATGAGGAAACCGAAATGGATTACAGACAATATCTGAAGGAATACTGGGATGCGATCGATAAGGCAAATGCCGCAGATTATCCCAACGGAGTTGACCCCGAGGGATACAGATGCGAGAAGCATATTGCGTATATGGGAGATTACGATCCCGCTCATATGCTGAATCTGTATTATCCCGAAGACTTTAAGTCCGGAAACGGAAGCCTTCCTTCGATAATCTATATTCACGGCGGCGGATGGATGTACGGATCCGGCGATATCTCCGACAGATATCTGGGATATCTCGCAAGCCGCGGCTTTGCCGTTATGGCCATGAATTACAGGCTTCTTCAGCAAGGGGATCTGCAGGAGATGATATCCGATATATTCTCGGCTATGCAGTGGCTCGGAAAGTACGGACCCGTCAGGGGATTTGACCTGTCGAAGGTTCTGGTCTGCGGTGATTCCGCAGGCGGTCACCTTTCGATCCTTACAACCTGCATTTCAAGGAGCGAAGAGCTCCGGAAGATCTACGGTGTGGATGCGCTTCCGTATGAGATAAGCGCAGTATCCGTCAGCAGTCCCGTAGCGGAAACAGGCAGGCTTTATATTGCCGGATCCGAGGATACCGGGCTCGGACAGGGTACGGCAAAGGCGTATGTCGATATGATGCTCGGTGAAAAGGGAGAGGATGCACCTTGGAACGGTCATATGGCCGCATCGGAGGTTGTTCCCGGACCGGGACTTCCCCCTGTGCATATAATAGCTTCCGAAAGCGATGTACATGCCGCACACACAGGATATCTCAGGGATGTACTTGAGAAAAACGGCATCTCATACGAACTGTTTTACAGAAGTAAAGAGGAGGGGATCCATCTTCTCCATGTTTTCAATATAAGCCACTGGGAGTGGTATGAGAGCATTGAAGCGAACGAGAGCATGCTCGGATTTTTCAGAAGAGTGATCGCTGACTGAGGTTTTCTTTGATTTTATGAAAGAAAAGGTTATCAAAATCATATTATCCGTTCTCGGGATCCTGTTCACATTCGCATTGATTCTTTTGTCCGTGAGCATTCTATGGATGTATGCGATATGGGGAAGGAATCTCACCATCAACGATTTTCTTTTCCAGGTGGGAACGCTCGACGGGACCGGCTCTGAGATGGTGGTTAAGTTCATATTGTTTGCACTCCTGCCTTCCGTACTTCTTACGGCGGGCCTGTTCTTCTTATTATATTTCCTGAAAAAGAAAGATAAATATGAGCCCTTTATGGGAAGGGTGGTCATGGGGGCAAGTGCCCTTTTCTTCTGGTGCGTGCTTATCTTCGCCGTAAAATGGCTCAAGGTGGATGATTATTTCGGATTTGCAGGCTTCAGGGCATCGGCGGAGGCCGCGTATGTACCGCCCGAGATCGTGACCATTGTTCCGGCGCAGACCGTGCAAACGGGAGCGGGTGAGACCGAGGAACCCGGAGAGTGGGACTATCTCCAGACATTTCTTGCAAGTGAGATGACACCCTGGGCAAAGAATGATTCCAGGGATTTTGTACAGAGCTATTACGTGGATCCGTCGACGATCGATCTTGTTTTCCCGGAGAAGAAAAGAAACCTTATCTTCATCTATCTGGAATCCATGGAGATGACCTTTGCCGATAAGGATATAGGCGGAGCGTTTGATGAAAATGTCATCAAGAACCTGACACTTCTGTCACAAGAGAACGAGAATTTCTCCGGGTCTTACGGACCGGGTTCTCTTTTGGACGGAGGTTATTCCTATAACGGCGGAACCTGGACCATGGGTGCGATCTTTTCATCGACAGCCGGACTTCCGCTTCAGACCGGCGGAATCGAAAGAAACGAAATGAACACACAGGAGTCGTTCTATCCTTCGATAACAACTCTCGGTGACATCCTTGAAGAGCAGGAGTACAGACAGATATTCCTCATCGGTTCATCCGCGGTATTCGGAGGAAGAAAGCTCTATTTCCAGAATCACGGCGATTTTGAATTCAGGGATCTTATCTGGGCAAAGCAGAGCGGACATCTCCCCGGCGGTTATTACGTGTGGTGGGGATATGAGGACCGGAAGCTTTTTGAATATGCAAAGGAAACTCTTACCGAGCTCGGCGATGGCGATCAGCCGTTTAATCTGACCATGCTCACCGTAGATACGCATATGGTCGGAGGCTATACCTGTGAGCTCTGCGGAGATGAATTTGAAAACAGCTATTCGAATGTTTATGCCTGTTCCGATAAACAGGTGAGCGAGTTCATTGACTGGATAAAGCAGCAGGACTTCTACGAAAACACTACGATCATCCTTATGGGCGATCATCCTACGATGGACGGAATGTATTGCAGGAATATCGATCCTTCCTATGTAAGAAGGGTTTATACCTGTATCATAAATGCACCCGTGACTCCGGTAAGAGATGCGTACAGATCCTATTCGACTCTTGATATGCTTCCGACCACCCTTACCGCGATAGGTGTGGAGATACCGGGAGGAAGACTGGGCCTGGGAACAAGCCTTTATACCAACCAGAGAACCCTTACCGAGGAGCTCGGGTATTCCGCGGTGTCAACTTCTCTTTCGAGATATTCTTCATTCCTTGCGGAGCTTGCAAGTATAGTTCCCGTGGATGAATTCGGAAATCCGATGATAATGAATGAGGACGGAAGCGTTACCACGCAGTATCCCGACGGAAGCACGAGTACATTGTACCCTGACGGAAGCCAGGCTAATCTTTACATCGACGGAAGCCAGCTCCTGATAGGAGCGGACGGTACCGTAACTTACATATATCCCGACGGAACCGCAACAAATGAAATACCGGCCGGCTTATTGCCGACCGGTGAACCTGTTCAGGAAACGGTTATTCCGTAATTCTTAAAGCAGTCCTGCTTTCATTTTCTTTTTGGTCTCATACATGCGCTCGTCCGCTTCCTTGACGACGTCATCAACATTCTCCGAAGGATCGTTCATATATGCCATTCCGTATGCCAATGAAACTCTCTCTTCGGGAGGAATATCCATATTGTTTCTGAGCTTGTTCATCTCGGTGATGAAAGTCTCTATCAGATCATCCTTCTGAGCCAGAACCTTTCCCTCAAGAATAGCGACGAATTCATCTCCGCCGATCCTGTAAACGGGGCTGTTCTTGTATGTTGTACAGATGAGCTTGCATGCGTTCTTGATGTACTCATCTCCCGAATAATGTCCGAGTTCGTCGTTGATCTTCTTCAGGTTGTTGACATCGAACAGAACAACACCGAAGGTGAACTTGCTCTTGCTTTCAACTTTCTTGCGGATCTCATCAAGCTGAAGTTCATATGCCGCACGGTTCTTGACATGAGTCAGTGCATCTATATGTGAGAGCTCCCTGATCGAATCGTTGAGGGTTCTCAGGTACATCGCTTTTCTTGCTTTCTCGATCGCGGAATTGAACCTGTCGGCATATTCGCGGATCGCAGAGCTTTCGATCTGATCGTAGCAGTCGGTGAAGATAATGTATCCTACCTTCATCTCACGTTCATGAAGAGGAACGAAGACATACATATGGAAAGGATCGCTGTCTTCCAATCCGGGGATCAGATGGGAGGTCTTGATGGAACGGGTTGCCTGAAGCTTACCGTTTCTCATGGAATATATGACATCCTGCTTATCACTGTAGAGATCGTATTCGAGATTACCCGATTTCTTGAGTTCGTATCCGTATGACTCAGGATCGAAGAGGATATGGAAATTGTCTCCCTCGAAGCCGGCGTCCTCGGTGATGGCCTTGGTGAGGGCCTGCTTGATCTCACTGAACGATTCGCATTGCAGAATGGCTCTTTCGATGTAGATGGTATGCCATGTTGCGAAGCTCTGTATCTGGTTGGATCTGAAAGCAATGGTTCCCGCCCTGAGCCTTCTGTCTGCTATTTCCTTAGAACATTCACATCCGCAGCTTTCACTGGGGATGAATGTGCAGGGGATCTGAATGAGTTTATCGGCTTCTTTGCCGTCCATAAGATCGTTGATCAATCCGGCGCAGACCCGGCCGTGCTTTTCGGAATCCTGGTCGACCGATGCTATGGAGGGGTAGAATACCCTGCTCTGGCTGATAAAGTCAAAGCCGGTAACAAGAACATCTTTCGGACACTCGAGTCCGCAGTCGCTGAGACCGATTGCGGATACCATGGCAAGCTCGTCATTGGCACAGACGTAAGCATCCGGAAGGGTTCCCTCCCTGACATCCTTCGCTACACGGTTCTGTGCGGTTGCGAGATCCCAGTTGGTATAGAGAACGTCTCCGTCGGAAAAAGAGAGACCTTTTTCCCCGCATATTTTGCGTACGACATCAAGTCTTTCATTGGAATCGCCGTTATCGGCACTTCCCGCGATAAAGGTGATCTTCTTTGCTCCGTGAACATCGATGATATGGCGTACCAGAGCCTCCATTCCGGAGGTATTGTCGGTAATGACGCTGTGCGTCCCGTCAAGCTCAAGTCCGTGGCTCACAACGGGAATTCCCGCTTCGTGGCAGCGCTTTACTATCCTTTCGGCTTCGCCGGGGAAATCCAGAAGATTGGTTATGATGACGGCACCGTCAAAGGTATGAAGGTCCGGAAGATTCATGATATTGAGCTCGCCGTAACGGTTATTGTCGGTCTCACCGTAGCTTGCGTAGCACATAAAAAGATATATATCAATATTGAGAGGCTTTAAGACATCGGTCATTCCTCTCATAAAGTGTCCAAGTATGTCAGCCCCCCAGCCGGTGGCAAAAACAGCTATTTTCTTCTTTGACATAAAATAAGTCTCCTCGGGAAAACAACTATACATCGTTAATTATACCAAAATATCGGAATAATTGCGTATTTTTTTATAAAATAAAGCGTAATTTACAGCAAATGTTCATTAAATTCGTATCTATGATTATCTTCGGACTGAGGATATAATCACAAAGAGCATTTTTAACCGGATTTAACCTCGGGATCCTGAGGGAAAAAGGAGTAATCGTGGGCGCGATCACCGTACTTAAACAGATGACAATGATAGCCGTTTTAGCGGCTATAGGATTCTTTCTGCAGAAGAAAAAGGTGCTTGATAAGAACTCCACTCCCGTTATTTCCAGGATCGTGGTGGACATCTGCAACCCTGCGCTGATTGTTTCGACCATACTTACCGGAAATATCACCGTTACCCATGAGGAATTCCTTAAGGGCGTGGGAGTAAGCGCCTGCGTTTATCTTCTGTTTATCCTGGTCGGATACATCATCCCACATATTATCCGGGTTCCGAAGGATGAACGGAGATTCTATACGATAATGTCCGTATACGGGAATGTGGGATTCCTCGGAATTCCCGTGGCAAAGGCCATCCTTCCCGAAAATGCGATGCTCTACGTCATAATCTGCAATGTATTCTATTGTCTTCTCTTCTATACGCACGGAGTAACGGCCCTTTCCTCCGGCAAAGAAAAAATGAACCCGAAGAAGCTTTTAAGCCCCGGCGTGCTCATGAGCATCCTGGCACTCGTTATCTTCTGGTTTGACCTTAAGCTTCCCGAGATCGTGGTCAGGACCGTCGATTACATAGGCTGCCCGACCGTATTCCTTTCAATGATCCTTCTGGGCGCTTCGGTCGCAAGGAGCAATATCATACGGGAGATGAAGAGTCTTCCCCTGTGGCTTTACATCGCCGTCAGGATGGTGCTCGTTCCGGTCGTCACGGTACTTGTACTCAAGGGGATCGGTGCCCCTGCGGATATGGTCAGGACCTTCTGCCTTATGTGTGCCGTGCCCGTGGGAAATCTTCCCATGATACAGGCCGAGAAAACGGGAGAGAGGACGGATGTGCTCTCGAGGGGAATAATCGTTACGACGGTATTTTCCTTCCTTTCCATAACCGTACTGATGTCGGTGGTATAAGTCTTCAAAATGCTCTAAAAATTCGGCACGTATGATATAATAAGCCGATGGGATTTTTATCGTTAAAATTCATACTGATCTTACCGATCGTTCTTATACTTTACTTTGAAGCCGGGAAGCGAGAAAAATATGATCTTTCCAAGATCGTGCTCATAGTTTCTTCCATGCTCTTTTTTCTGAGTTACGGGACGGAGTCTTTCCTTTTGCTTCTCGCATCCTGTATCTTCAATCTGTTCTGGGCAAAATTGCTCCTCAAAAAGAAGAATAAAGCACTTCTTGCGGCGGGTATCGTTATAAACGTCCTGCCTCTTCTTGCGTTCAAATATCTGAACTTTTTTGCGGTCACACTGGCACATCTTGCCGGAGGTGAATTTACCGCGATCGATATCATCGCTCCCGTTGCGATCAGCTACTATACATTCCAGATGATAACCTGGACTGTGGATTCATACCGCGGAGAGACCGTTGCCGTAAGGGTTCTGGACTATCTCGAATACGTGTGGTTCTTCCCCAGAATGATAATGGGCCCCATCACAAGGCAGGATGAGTTTGTTCCGCAGATAAACGAACATAAAAGATACATAGCCGATCCCGAGAACATCGCGACGGGCTTTGTGTGGTTTACGGTCGGAATGAGTAAAAAGCTTCTTCTTGCATCGAGGTTTGCGGG
>JAGCRJ010000044.1 GCA_017964745.1 Lachnospiraceae bacterium | reverse complement strand
TTATTATCCCGAGAAGATGACTCCCAAATTCATGTCCGATGTCGTTCGAAGCGCACCTCTTCATGACGTAGGAAAGATAAATATTTCGGATAAGATACTCAACAAGCCCGGAAAGCTTACTGATGAAGAGTATGAGATCATGAAGACCCATACCACCGCAGGTAAGGAGATCATGGAGCATGCCATCAGCACCGTACAGGGCGGAAGTTATCTCAAGGAAGCACGCAACATGGCTGCGTACCATCACGAAAGATGGGACGGCAAGGGCTATCCCGAGGGACTTCACGGCGAAGTCATTCCTCTGGCGGCACGTATCATGGCTGTTGCGGATGTTTTCGATGCTCTTACTTCGAAGCGTATCTACAAGCCGCCATTCCCCCTCGAGAAGGCTCTTGAGATTTTACAGGAGGGTGCGGGAGTCCAGTTCGATCCCAAGTGCGTTGAAGTCTTCATAGACTCACTGCCCGAGGTTAAGAAAGTACTGAGGAAATATAACCCGGATGTTTAAGCAGCTGCTTAAAAAACCTAATACGAAAAAAGTTATCGCTTCGCTATCGGCATTTTTTGCTGCCGCATCTATGTGTGTATTTCCCCTGACCGTAAACGCGGACACGGTTCATCTTTCGAATCTTAACGGCGGCGGATATTCGGCTTCCGGTCAGATAAGCGGTGCGGGTTATTCTTCACAGATCTACGATGCATCAAGCGGACTTCCCACTTCCGATGCCAATTACATTCTCTGCTCATCTGACGGTTATATCTGGATCGGCGGATACAGCGGAATCATAAAATATGACGGTTCGAATTTTATCCGTATGGATACGTCGGGCGGTCTTACCAGCGGAAGAGGTCTCTTTGAGGATTCAAAGGGACGTATATGGGTTGCCACCAATGATAACGGTGTTGTTGTCATAGATGGCGAAGAAAGCACTCATTTTACGTATAAGGAAGGCCTTGCTTCATCTTCGATCAGATGCTTCGAAGAGGATGCGGCCGGAAATATCATTATCGGAACAACAGCGGGTCTTGCGTATGTCGATGAGTCGCTTACACTTCATGTCATCGATGACGATGTCTTAAACGAAGAGACTGTTCTCAATATGTCTGCGGGCACGGGCGGAACCGTCTACGGAGTTACCAAGAGCGGAGTTCTGTTTTCCGTATCGGGATGCAAAGTGACCGATGCGTTTACCGGTGACGGTAAAGGTTTCGATAAGATAACCGCGGTCCTTGCAGATCCCGATGAAGCGGGGATCATATATATCGGTACCAATAACGGTATTGTATATCATGGTGTCTTCGGGGATTCCGCCGGCAAAATGGAAGAAATGGATGCCGCACCCCTGACTGCTGTTCAATGGATCACCTATGCATGCGGCAGGATCTGGGTAACCTCACAGAATCTGAGCGGTTATTTCGATGAAAAGGGTCTGTTCCGTACTCTTGACGATCTTCCGATGGACAGTGCGATCGAGATGATGACATGCGATTATCAGGGCAACCTTTGGTATGCATCATCGACGCTCGGTGTAATGAAGGTCGTCACAAATAATTTTGTAAACATCACGAAGAATGCCGGTATCGAGGGCTATGTTGTAAATGCGACGGCTTTCCATAAGGGATTCTTATATGTCGGAACGGGAAACGGACTTTTCATTCTCGACAGAAACTGGCATCCCATAGAAAACGATCTGACCGAATACATCGGTGATGCCAGGAT
>JAGCRJ010000043.1 GCA_017964745.1 Lachnospiraceae bacterium | reverse complement strand
TTCTTGCGCTCTGGCAGGTAAAGTAGATGATCTGATATCCCGAAGCAACATCACTGATGAAGCGGGTCGCGCCGGAAAGCTTCTTGTCATCGAGATTGACGAAAGGATCGTCGAGAACGATGAAGGGCTTTTCAGAGGCATACATCGCATCGGCCATGGCAACTCTTCTGCACAGTCCGACAAGGTCCTTGTAGCCTTCGGAAAGGGTATCGGGAACCCTGGGCTGTCCCTGCTCAACATAGGTGACGTTCAAGTTGGCATCGATGGTGAATACCTTGCCGTCGTCGCCGGAGAGCATCTTGAAATACTTATCGAAGGATGCCTGGATGTCCTTTATGTATCTGGTGTTGAAATTATCCCTTGCGGTTGCGAGATACTCTCTTGTCTTGGTGACGATATCATATCTCTTTTTGAGGGTCTCAAGCTCTTCGGAACGTCTTTCGTACTCTTCATGCGCACTTTCCATGGTGGCACAGATCTCTTCGGCTTCCTGAAGTTCTTTCTTACAGGACTCGACGAGCTTGTCGTCATTGGCAATGGAGTCTTCGACTTTATTGAGTGCGCTCTCGAGATCGGCAACGATTATCGCATCATCTTCGGGGCTCTTAAGTCCTATATAGAGCGAAACATTGTGATCGGTCTCGAATACCTTTACTCTTGTTGCGGCATCATCGACATCAGCCTGTCTTGCGGCTATCTGCTCGACTCTGGTAGCGATCTCGCTGACGGGAAGACATATCTCGGAAGCATCGGATTCGGGGATTGAGGATCTGGTTCCCATGATGGAACACTTCTTGACATACTCCTTGATGGCGGAAAGTCTGCCCTCGTAGTCCTTTGCCTTGACCATGTCCTCGTATTCTTTCTTTTTGTTGCCGAGTGCCTCGTATTCCCTTACCTGGTTTCTGAGGTTGATAAGGTCGCTCATCGCGGATCTTCCGACAAAGGTTACACCGACGGCTCCGAGAAGGTCCTGTGCATCCATTTCGGTGCCTTCGACGAGTTCCTCGTCCTCGGCGATCTGTTCCATAAGCTCGTTATATCTTCTGGAAGTTCCCTCACCCTTGGCCCTGGTCTCGTCATTGTGCTTCTTGCGGAGCACAAGTCCGTAAACGATCATTGCGATACCGATAACCGATGCGGCCGCTATGAAATAGATCTTGGTTATGACCGCAACAAGTACGCTTATAAGGATTATCGCAAGTCCTCCGCTTGCAAGAGCAATGAACGGCTTATACTTCTCCCTCTGTTCTTCGAGAGCCTGGTTCTTGATCATCTCGGCCTGATCTCTTCTGTCGGGAAGTTCATCCTTGAGTTCCTGGATCATGTTCCACTGTTTGAGAAGCTTATCGATCTCGGAAGATGCGGGGATCTTTTTGGCAAATTTCCTGGTCTCTTCCTCAAGGCGCTCCGCCTCTGCGGGAGTAAGATCGTGGGATCTTAATTCCTTTTCGTCATCCCTGAGTACGATCGAATCGTCAACCCATTTCTGAGCTTCCTCTGCCGTGGGAATGGTTCCTTCGAAAATACTCTTTGCGGTGCGGAGCTCGGTATCCGCCTTGTCGCGTGCCGCTTTGAGATTCTCATAATTGTCCTTCTGCTCTTTGAGGTCGAGATACTTTCTGAGTGCATCGAGCCTTGCCTTGACCTGGAGCTGGGTCTTTCTGTCTTCCTCGGACTTAACCGCAGCCTTTTCGGCCTTAGATGAAAGCTCGACGCAGAGGCTCTTCTGTGAATCGATGTTCCTGAACAGATCCTTTAACTTGGAGAGTTCGTTCTCCTCCTTGTTGATAAGGCCTGTTGCTCTCGAAGGATTGAGTCTGTCGCTCTCCTTCTTGAGGATCTCGTCAGCAGCGGCATATCTTCTCATGTCGTCGTCCTTTTCGGAGACGCCTCCGATACGAGCGCTGATGTCGCCCGTTACACTCGTTGCACAGTCCTGCTGCGATACGTATGCGGTTCTTTCAAAGGAATCCGCATCGATCCCGAAAAGTGCGATGCCGGGAACGGGTTCAAAGGAATGATCCGCCATGCCGGTCTCGGTATTCATTATCTTGAGAACATCCTCCGACTCCTTGGTGCCGAAGGTTCTGTAGATGCAGTAATTCACACCGTCCTTTTCGAAGGTGAGATTTCCGCCGTATGTTCCGCCCTGCCAGGGTCTGAAGAATTTTCTTTCGTTCTCGTATTCGTTCTTTCTTACTTTCTCACCGGAAAAGCCGTAGAGCATGACCTTGATAAATGACGCAAGTGTCGATTTTCCGGTTCCGTTATCAGTGCAGATGCAATTGAGTCCTTCGGAAAAATTCCTGTCCTCGCCGGAGATCTTTCCGAAATTGTCTATATGGCAAGAAACGAGTTTCATAAACTGATGTCCTCCCCCTTAAGAGCCTGTACGGCACATCTTACGATAAGTCCTCTTTCATCCTCGGTAAGGTCTTCTTCCTTGAGAAGTCTTACCAGCTCTCCCTTAAGGGATGCTTCGTGGAGGTATTCATCGTAGTCGATGGCGACTCTGGTGAGATCCTTTACTTCTCCGTAGAAGAATCTCTCGGACACCTGTCTTCTGACATGCTCTATATCTTTTTCCGCATCAACCGCGGTTTCGCCTTTAAGAACTATTCTGACGAGATCGTCCGACGTTGCGGGTGAGCCCTTTATCGCTTCCGCGATCCGGCTGTCGATCTCCGGAGTTGTCATGCATTCCGAGATATCGGCTTCGATCTCATAGATATTCCTTTTTGCAAAGGGTACAAAAGATGTTTTGAAGGAAAGACTGTCATCATCTATATCAATGATGACAAAGCCATGCTCTCCGCACTCGTCAAACCCTCTTCCCTCGGGGCATCCGGGGTAACAGTACTTTCCTCTTGAAGGAAGCTCGCCCTCTGTGAAGGTATGGTAATGACCGAGTGCAAGATAATCGATATTTCTGTTCCTGAGTCTGGAAAGGTCGATATTCTCAGCCTTATCCTTACCCTGGTATTCACCGACAGCACCGTGCATCGTAACGATGTTCATGGCATCATAATCGAGATTGAGCTCGGTGTATGCTTTGTCGAATCCGTCCTCTCCGGGCACTATTCCGACTATGTTCACAGGCTTTCCCGAAGCGGTTTTGAGATTTACTTTGTCAAGGCCCGCCTTATCGAAAATGATGAGGTTTCCGGGATAATCTCCCTCAAAATATGCAGCCTCGTCATGATTTCCCTTGAGATATATAAAGGTTACATCCGGATGGGAATTGAATGCCGCTTTTACGCGGTTCACCGCTCCCACTCTGACATTCCTGGTATCGAAAAGATCTCCCGCTATGATCACGGCACTTACTCCGTTCTCATCGGCATAGTCTGCGATACCGCAGAATGTGTCCAACAGCTCATCCCTCCTCAAAGAAGCTTTGGATTTGTCCAGCTTGGATTCCATTTTGGAATCAAGATGAGCATCCGCTATGTGTAACAGCTTCATCCGTATGTTACCCCCTTAGTAAAATATATGATGTCCTATCTGAATTCCGGTAAGTCCCTCTATCGGTGTCCGGAAATAGACACATGTTCCCACATTCGTCACTCCCGACATTGCTTCGTCCGCTGCCTGGTAACAGCTGGATGTCGCTTTGTTCTGTGCGAGTGCGATCGCCAGTCTTCCGCTTCCCGCGGGTGAAAACTGGCCCCTCTGGTAAATTACCCCTGTCAGTGTATCAGGATATCTTGCGCTGAGCAGTCTGTTTATGACTACGGCTCCGACGGCAACCTGTCCGTCATAAGGTTCACCGCCCGCCTCACAATAAATGAGGTTGGCCAGAAGATATCTGTCATTTTCCTCCCAGGTCACCTGGGAAATGTCCCTCCAAACGCCGTTTGCTGCGGCTCTCGAAAGAGCCTGTTCCTCGGCGAGTTTCTGCTTAAGGTAAGCTATGTCGGCTTCCTTTGCCTTGATCGCAGCTTCGTATGCAAGTGCGGCAGCTTCGGCGTCTTCTATCTGGTCGGCATAAACGCTCATCACGTTTCTGGTCTCGGATATTATACCACTGACCATATTCTGCTGTTCGACGGTCTGCTGCTGAAGGCTCTCAAGCTCGGCCTGCTCCATTTCGAGACGTGCCTTCTGCTCTTCTATGAATGCCCTGTTTGCCTTGAACTCTTCGAGCTTTTTCTTGTCGTAGCTTTCGATCTTTTCAAAGAAATCGGCTGCGGTCAGCATCTCGGAAAAGGATCTTGCACCGAGGATTGCGGACAGATAATCCTGATTTCCTCTTTCGTACATATCGCGGACCCGGATGACCATGCATTCATACTGCCACTCTTCGGTAGCGATCGCTTCTTCGAGTGCAAGCCTTGTGGCCTCTATCTCCGCCTGTTTGTCGATCATACCCTGCTCAAGAGTCTGGAGATTGTCTCCGATCTCCTCAAGCTGTCCGTTCAGCTCATTAACCTTGACCTGCAGCTCTCCCTGCTCCGTCTTGAGCTCATCGAGTGCATTCTGGTTGGCATGCTGCTGGGCCTCAAGTTCTTCCTTTTCCTGCTGGGCCTGGTCTATCTGCTGCTGGGTCGTAGCTTCGACATCGATCCTGCCCGCCACAGCAAGGGTGAACGCAAGAATGGGAGCAAGCAATCCGCTGAGTGCGGCTCTGCATCCTCTCCTTACCTTAGCGTTCTTCATTATCCTGTTTACGGGCAAAGCTTTCATCATAGATCGATCTCTATCTTCCTGCCTGTGTCCTCATAGCGGGTATATTTCACGCCTGCTGCGTCAAACATTCTCTTGGCTGCGACATTGGCGTCGGTACCGGCGTACTTGTCACTGTGGTACACGACCTCCTTGATGCCCGCCTGTATGATCGCCTTTGCGCATTCATTGCAGGGGAAAAGAGAAACGTAAAGGATGGTGTCCTCCAGAGATCCTCCCCTGTAATTGAGTATCGCATTCAGTTCGGAATGCGTTACATATGCGTACTTATTGGTGCCGGGATTACCTTCCCTTCCCCATGGGAATTCGTCGTCGCTGCATCCCTTGGGAAGGCCGTTATAGCCCATTGAAAGTATCTTGTGATCGCGGCTTACTATGCAGCAGCCCACCTGGGTGCTCGGATCCTTGCTCCTAAGTCCCGAAAGATGGGCAACGCCCATAAAATATTCATCCCAGCTTATATAATCTTCTCTCTTTTTTTCATCCATTATTTGGTACCGAAGATCCTGTCGCCGGCATCGCCGAGTCCGGGTACGATGTAGTTATGATCGTTGAGCTTCTCATCAACGGAACCGATGAAGATGTCAACGTCGGGATGTGCTTCCTTCAACACCTCGATGCCCTTGGGTGCGGCAATGATGCAGAGGAAATGAATGTTCTTGCATCCTCTTACCTTGAGCATTGTGATCGCTTCGGATGCGGATCCGCCCGTTGCGAGCATGGGATCTACAACGAAGATCTCTCTTTCGGCACAGTCTGCGGGTATCTTGCAATAATACTCAACAGGCTTGGAAGTGTCGGGATCCCTGTAAAGTCCGATGTGTCCTACCTTGGCGGTGGGAATCATTGAAAGCATTCCGTCCACCATTCCGAGTCCTGCCCTGAGAATGGGGATGACTGCGAGCTTCTTGCCGGCAAGCTGCTTGACGGTCGTCTTGCAGATGGGAGTCTCGATATCAACGTCCTCGAGTCTGAGATCCCTGGTTGCCTCATAGCACATGAGCATCGCTATCTCACCGATGGTCTCGCGGAATTCCTTGGTTCCTGTTTCCTTTCTTCTGATAAAACCGATCTTGTGTCTTATCAAAGGATGATCCATTACAACTACTTTTCCCATACCGCTTCTCCTGTTAATTAATCCTGGTTTTCGATCTGTCTGATCCTTCTTGCGTGGCGCTGTGCTCCGGAAAACTCAGTCTCCAGGAATGTCTCTGCAATGTTCTCGGCAAGGTTGGGACCAATGATCCCCGCACCGAGCGCAAGCATGTTGGCATCGTTGTGGAGCCTCGTCATCTTGGCACTCAAAGGATCCGAGCAGAGCGCACATCTGATGCCCTGTACCTTATTTGCACAGATGCTGACACCGATTCCGGTGGTACATACAACAATTCCCTTCTCGCATTCGCCCTTCTCTACGAGTCTTGCCGCAGCATAGGCGAACTTGGGATAATCACAGCTGTCTTCGGAATATGTTCCGACATCCTGGATCTCATATCCTTTTTCGGTCAGATATTTCTTAAGGTGCTCCTTAAGTGCATATCCGCCATGGTCGCATCCGATAGATATTTTCATTTTAATTCCTCCCATTTCGAACCTGCGGACTTGAGCAGTCTGTTCCAGAAAGCCTGTCCGAATCCCCGGTCCGTAAAATTCTCCACAAAGATGACTTCTACATTCTCATCATCCATATCCCTGAGTGCGGAATAAAACTCATGTGCCGCACCCGCCGCATCATCGAGTGAGCCGGCGCTTCTTATGACATCCGCGTCATATTGGGGTGCATGCCCTTCAGAGCAGAACACTCCGGTCTTTCTGCCGGCAGCTTTGGCTGCGGCAAGTTCGCGGATTATATGATCGAAAACCGCTTCATCCGAACCCTTCACCGGCCTGACCTCTCCTTTCGGAGCGTAGTGCCTGTACCTCATTCCGGGTGCTTTGGGTCTGTCCTTGCAGTCCGGATCGAGGATCGCGGGATCGGTAATGACTTCTCTTCCGAGAGCTTCCGAGAGCATCTCGTTTGTTATGAACCCGGGACGAAGAACCATGATCCTGTCTCCCGAAAGATCGACTATCGTGGACTCCAGCCCTATCGGATTTACGCCACCGTCTATTATCGCGTCGATGCGTCCGTCCATATCCTCGAGCACATATTTAAATGCCGTCGGGCTCGGCCTTCCGGAAATATTGGCGCTCGGTGCTGCGATATATCCGCCGGACTGTCTAATAAGCTCCTGCGCCGTAAGGTCATCCGGCCATCTTACCGCGACCGTATCAAGCCCTCCCGTCGTGCGCCTCGGTACCTTTCCAGATGACTTAAGGACCATCGTGAGCGGTCCCGGCCAGAACCTCTTTGCAAGTATCCTGCATTCTTCGGGGATTTCGGAAACTATGCTCTCAAGCGAAGCCATGTCCGAAATATGAACTATCAGCGGATTGTCCGAGGGTCTTCCTTTTGCGGAATAGATCTTCGCGGATGACCCTTCATTCAGGGCATCACCGCCGAGTCCGTATACCGTCTCGGTCGGGAAAGCGACAAGTCCGCCTTCCTTTACGATCCTGCCGCATTCGGCAATCGCCTTCAGATCGTTTTCGGTGAGCGGACCTTCGGGCTGTTCTATTTTGTAGACCGCTGTTTTCAATGCCTTACTGACCGTATGTATAGACCCTGAGAAGATTCCAGGAATCCGGAGTACCGTATCCGATCCTCCATGCTCCGACTCCTCCGAGGTCGAGTGTGTTCATAACATTGAGCTTGGCCATGAGTGATGAAGTATCCTCAAGCCATACCTGGTAAAGTGTGGTTCCTTCCCTCCACTCAAGATAATTCTGCGAGGTCTCCTCATCCCAGACGGGAGTAAGTCCGAGATTCGCAACATATTCAGCCTGGTTTACGAGTGTAAGGTACTTTCCGGTCGTCACACCGTCCTTGGTCGTCCATACGACGGTATAGAAAGGAACCGCATTGATGACCTTCTCCGAGGGAACCTTTTCAAGAGTCAGTGTAAGTCCGTCCGAAGTAAATCCGAGACTGGATACGCTTCCTGCGGTTCCGCCATAAGGAGTGTGCTCGTCATAGCCCATTATCAGGACATAATCAACGAACTGTCCCTGAAGGTCGAGCCTGTAATGTGAATTGTAATCATAAGGAACGTAGTTATCCGTTGAAAGACATATTCCGTTCTGTCTGCAGAGTACGGAGGTCTCTCTCAGGAACTGTACGAAGTAATCGCTGCTTTCCGCAGGCATTCCCTCGAAGTCGAAGTTGAGTCCGTCGGCACCGACTTCCATTACGGCTGCGACAAGATCAGAAGCAAGCTTCCTTCTCCTTGCCGTGTCGGACAACAGAAGCGTCTCGTCCAGATCAAAGCCGTTCTCATTAGCATAATTGAAATTGTCGACAACAACCCAGACCTTGAGTCCCTTCTGATGACACTTTGCGACATAATCGGCAGAGCAGAAGTTCCTCAATGAACCCTGCTCGTCGGTGACCGATATCCAGGTGGGTGCGATGACATTGATCCCGGCCGCTTCGTTAAGAGCTTCGCCCAGGGTGTCGTTTCCGCCGAGACCGGAGATCTGGTGGAATCCGAGATTTACTCTCGTATCAAGCCTTACGGTCGTATATTCGGGAAGTGCGGGGGCGATGGGTGCCATATCGGTAACGGGCTCTGCAGAGGTCATCCTCTTGTTCTCGATATATCCGATGATGGCATCTGAGGTCTTGACCTTGCTCCAGTCCTCCATTGCCTCGATAAGCTCAACGGTCTCGCCCTCTTCAACCTCTCTGAGGATGGGGCTCTTGATGCCGCCTCTTTCACGGATCTGGGTATCCCTTGTGACAGTGCGCATCTCACGTGCGGTACCCCACTGGGTGTTCAGCTGGACGCGGCACTCGTAAGCCTCGGCCGTGAATGTGCAGAACATCTTCAGGTAATCCGCCGAGATGTAGAGACGGTTGTTCTCCCTCAGAGTGAGAGGAAATCCCAGGTCGGTGGTGACGCCCGAAACGCTGTACGAGCTGGATCCGTCCGTTACCTCATAGGTTTCCTTGGCGGTCGTGAACATAAGGGTTCCGCCGTTATAATTTCCGTCGTAAAAGAAGCCCTGGGTAAGAAAAGCCCTTACGGTGTCATAGTCAAAATAGCATCTTCCGTCCCTTACAAGGGCCTGGTATGCTGTCTGTTCGTTCTGAAGGATTATCGCGGCCATGTCGCCGGAGACTCCGTAATGCTCGTGAAGATCGGCTGTTTCCTTGCCGTAAGAATATTTCTTATATAAAGGAATACCAACGGTGACTGCCCCGACTATAAGGATGAGAAGGATCGGGATCAGCACCATGATGGCATGATTTTTTCTCTTTTTCATATCAAAATTCCAATCAAAAATTTGAATGGCCGTACCACTTGACCATACAAAGTTATTTTATCACAAGGGCGCTTATCCGTCATTACTTTTTAAGCCGTCCGTTAAGTAAGAAAGACCCCGCACCGCAGGATATTGCGGCACAGGGTCGGCTTCATGACATTTACCTTCGACCACTTCCGAAAAATATTAAAATTTAGTAAATGGCCGTTAATTTAAACATGCTTGATCCAAGCTCCGTCTTTTCCAAAAGGAATCCAAATATACCGTGAATATATTTTCCTTACAGAGCCGTAGCACCCTCCGTGTAATGGCGGCTCATCGGACCGTAGCGGTCCGGACAGTGCAAAACGCATCTAAGGGCTGCCTTTTTTCGCAAAAAGACAACCTGCCCATCTGTTCGGGCTGTATTTTATTGATCTATAGGTTATTTTGGCCACATAGGATATTTTGGAGGAGATCTCCGGCGAAAGAATGAGAAAGGTTATCTGATCCATGCCAATGTGATATTGCATGCGTTTCTTTCTATCCGCAGATCGGATGCTGCGGATATATCGAATGTGTTATTTTGGGCCGTTTCAGGCCCTCTTTTTGGATTCATCCCCTTTCCGCCGCCGTGGTATTAAGAAGATGCACGGCCATTATCCGAAAGGATCAGTGGCTCATTCAATGGGAAAAATTGCCGAATTTTTGCCGACACAGGTGTCATTTGGGTGTATTTTCCGTAAAAACGCCCGATATATACTACAAGTATAGTATTTGTACATTATTTTCCTTGACGCACTATAGTAAAACAGATATTATATGAAAATCTTGAAAAAGATGGGGGAAAGCTAAGTGAACATTGAGGTTTTGGGGAACCTTCGGGTGAAGTGTACCCTTACAAGTGAATATCTGAAATCGCGCTGGATCGATGCGGGCGATCTCGCCTACGGATCCGAAGCCGCGACCGCTCTCTTCAGGGACATCATCGAAGAGACCAACGAAAAGTTCGGCATCGACTTCAGAGCCAGGGAAAACCACCCTGTCATGATCGAAGCCATTCCCATGGGAGAAGGCTCCCTTTCCGTGATCATCAGCAAGGCAGAGGATGCCGAGGAGCTCGACACGAGATTCTCCAGATTCTCTCCCGAGCACTCAGCCGAGGGCATCACACCCGAATACGGCGATGACGCGGACGATATCGATGACGAGGATGATGGGATTGAGACCGGCGCTCCCGCTTTCAGGGAACGCAAGCATTCTTCGCCCAAGCCTTCCGTCAGAAAGAATGTCACCGATTTCGGCAAGCCCTTCTTTGAGACCCTCGAAAAGGAAAAAGAGCGTATCCGCGAGGGCGGTTGCATCGTGACCATAACCTTCGATATGATCGGAGACCTCTACGATCTCGCATCCGCAGGCCTCGCATACAGCGGTGATACATCCCTTTACAAGAACACCTCCACCGGAAGATACCTTCTGGTCATCCCCGTAGAAGGTGAGGAATATGCCATGGCAATGAAATTTGCCGAGGCGGCGTCCGAGTTCGGAAAAGCGCGGATCGTCCCCAAGTCGGGAGCCGCATTCCTCGATAAGGATCACGAGTGTCTCATCGGTACCGGCGCACTTGAAAAGATCAAGGCCGGAAAGTAAACAATAACGTCTGTTTTCATAAGATCAAAGGACGGTTTTCGTGTTCTGCCACGGTTTTTTCCACAGCCGTGACGGAACTCGAAAACCGTCCTTTTGTTATACGTTCGATATGTTTTTATACAAGGGTTTATGCTATAATGTACTGAGTCTTTTTCATTATTTGTGAAAGGAAAAACCGGATGATGAAAACCCGCTTAAAGGTAAAGGGGCATTTAAGATCCTATATGCGTTTCAGCATATATCTCGGACTGCTTCTCCTTGCCGTTAACGCAGCCATATTCCTTGTAAGCATTCAGGCAGGTGCGCTCCTTTGCGTATTTACCGTTTTCTACTTTATTGTCTCCCTTACTCTCTACTACAATAACAAGCCCATGATCATGAACGAGCTCGTAAGCTTTGCGACCGAGTACGGGCAGATCCAGAGAAAGCTCTTAAGGGAGCTCGACATCCCCTATGCTCTCCTTGATGAGGACGGCAAGGTGATGTGGACCAACATCGCTTTCGAGCAGATCACCGACGAACCCAAGAAATACAACAAGTCCATCACCTCCATATTCCCCGTCATCACCGGAGACAAGCTCCCCAGGGAAGAGGATTCGGACGAAGCTGAATTCGATATCGAGCACGAAGGCAGGGATTACAGCATCCGCCTCAAGAGGATCCCTCTTAAGGAAATGGCCGAAAACAGCGACCTGATAGAAGCCGAAGGCTACAACGGCTACCTCATCGCGATGTTCATGTTCGACAAGACCGCACTCAACATTGCTCTTCAGGAACTCGATGACCAGTCGCTCTGCGTCGGAATGATCTACCTGGACAATTTCGACGAGGCTATGGAAAGTGTCGAGGAAGTCAAGCAGAGTCTCCTTGCGGCACTCATAGACAGAAAGGTCAACAAATACATCTCCGGTCTCGACGGAATATGCCGTAAGACCGAGAAGGATAAGTACCTTGTGATCCTCCGTAAGAAAGCGATCGCCGAGATGCAGGACAAGCATTTCGAACTGCTCCAGGATATCAAGACCGTAAAGCTCGGCGAGAACTCCATGGCTGTTACGACAAGTATCGGTCTCGGTGTGGACGGCCTGACATATGCACAGAATTATGAGTACGCGCGTAACGCGATAGACCTCGCACTCGGCAGAGGCGGCGACCAGGCAGTCATCAAGACCAAGGATCAGGTTACCTACTACGGCGGAAAGTCACAGACCATCGAAAAGAGTACGAGAGTCAAAGCCCGTGTTAAGGCACAGGCACTCCGTGAGATCATCACAGCCAAGGACAACGTCCTCATCATGGGACACAGCCGTCCCGATGCGGATTCGTTCGGTGCCGCGGTCGGTATCTACTGTATCGCAAAGGTTCTCGGCAAGAGCGCTTACATAGTCATGGATAACCCCACGAGCGAGGTCCAGCCCCTTATCGATACCTTCATAAGCGGAGGCGAGGAATACGAGGAGGTCATGATCAGCTCACAGCAGGCTATCGACCTTGCAAATGCCGGTTCCGTTCTGGTAGTCGTCGACGTCAACAAGCCTTCCATCACGGAATGCCCCGACCTTATCAAGTACTGCAAGACCATCGTTGTTCTCGATCACCACAGGTCCGGAAGCGAAGTCATCGAGAATGCGACCCTTTCATATATCGAGCCCTATGCATCGAGTGCGTGTGAGATGATCTCCGAGATACTCCAGTATGCCGCGGACAACGTCAAGATACGTCCCGAAGAAGCTGACTGCATGTATTCCGGTATCATGGTCGACTCCAACTCCTTCCAGAGCAAGGCCGGCGTAAGAACCTTCGAAGCTGCCGCATTCCTCAGAAGATGCGGTGCGGATGTAACAAGAGTAAGAAAGATGTTCCGCGCAGGTGCGGATGAATACAGGGCAAAGGCGGATACGGTATCTCAGGCCGAGATATACCGCGGAGCATATGCGATAAGCGTTTGCACGGCGGACGATTGTCCCAGCCCCACCCTCATCGGAGCACAGGCAGCGAACGAGCTCCTCAACATCAGGGGCATCAAAGCAAGCTTCGTTCTCACGGACTTTGCAGGCAAGATACATATAAGTGCAAGATCCATAGACGAAGTAAACGTCCAGCTCATCATGGAGCATATGGGCGGAGGCGGACACCTCTCCGTTGCGGCCTGCCAGCTTGAAGGCGCGCAGATAGAGGAAGCGATAGGCGAACTTAAAAACACGATTGATTCTTTGACAGAAAGCGGTGAGATCTAATGAAGATTATTCTTTTACAGGACGAGAAGAAACTCGGCAAAAAAGGTGACATCATAAATGCGAGCGACGGATACGCAAGAAATTACATCCTCCCCAAGGGGATAGGCGTAGAAGCTACCGCCGCCAATATCAACGACCTTAAGCTCCAGAAAGCAAATGAGAAGAAGATCGCCGACGAAAAGCTTGCGGAGGCACAGGCGCTCTCCGAAAAGCTCGGCTCTCTTTCGGTCAAGACATCCATCAAGACCGGTGCCGGCGGACGTTCATTCGGATCCGTCTCTTCCAAGGAGATCGCAGAGGAATGTGCAAAGCAGCACGGCATCACCCTCGACAAGAAGAAGATCGTTCTCGACGAAGCCATCAAAGCTCCCGGAACATACAATGTTCAGGTCAAGCTTCATCCCCAGGTTACCGCAACCTTGAGCGTCAAAGTCGAAGAGGCTTGATATGGACGGATTCAGCGAAAATGTCATCAAAAAAATAATGCCCCATGACGATGATGCGGAAAGAGCCGTACTCACCAGTATGCTCATGTCCTCCAAGGCCATATCGGAGGTCCAGGAGATCATCAAGGCAGGGGACGAGTTCTATAACAGGATCTTCGGCTCCATCTATGACATCATTGTCGAGATGGAAAACAACGGCCAGAAGGTCGATCCCGTGACCCTCAAGGACAAGCTCGGGGAAAACGAGAAGACCGCGAATGTCGCTAACCTCGCCTTCATCATGGATATCATGAAGGATTCGGCCACCAGCACCAGCGCCAACGCTTCGTACTACGCTGAGATCGTTCACCGCAAGGCCGAGAGCAGGAGCCTTATAAGTGCAGCCGAGGCGATCGCGGAAAAAGGATACCGTGACGAGACCGACACCACACAGCTTTTTGACGAGGCCGAAAAGAAGATCTTCGAAGCCACCCAGTCAAGGGTCGTAAGGGACATCAAGCCCATCGACGACATCTTCTATGAAGCGCTTTCAAACGTAGCGATCGCATACCGTAACCAGGGAACCGTTACCGGCCTTGCAACGGGGTTTGCCGATCTTGATTTCCTTACATCGGGATTCCAGAAATCCGACTTCATACTCATAGCGGCGAGACCCTCCATGGGTAAGACCGCATTTGCGCTCAATATCGCTGAGCATATGGCCCTCAAGGGCAAAAAGGGCGTAGGAATATTCTCGCTGGAAATGAGCTCGACCCAGCTTGCCAACAGACTTATGGCCATGAATTCAAGGGTCAGCGTCTCACTCCTTCGAAACGGCAAGGTATCCGGCGACGATTACCAGAAGATAACAGAGAGCGGAAGCCTTTTCGGAAAATCCAATCTCTTCATCGACGATACCCCCGGCATTTCGGTATCCGAAGTAAGGGCAAAGTGCAGAAGACTTAAAGCAGCCGGCAAGCTCGATATCATATTCATCGACTATCTCCAGCTGATGCAGGGCTCCGGCCGTGCGGAAAGCAGACAGCAGGAAGTCTCCCAGATATCAAGAGACCTTAAGGGACTTGCCCGTGAGCTCGAGATCCCCGTTGTCGCACTCTCACAGCTTTCGAGAACCGTCGAGAGCCGTAAGCCTCCCAAACCCATGCTCTCCGACCTTCGTGAATCGGGTGCGATCGAGCAGGATGCCGATATCGTAATGTTCATTTACCGTGAGGATTACTATAACAAGGATACCAAGAGAAAGAACGTATCCGACATCATCATTGCCAAACAGAGAAACGGCCCGGTAGACGAGTTCCCTCTTGTATGGCTGCCCGAGTACACCAAGTTCGCCAATATGAGCAAGGATGAAAAGGAAAAGCTGAAGAGCCAGGGCTCCGAAGAATAAGATCAGTAACTACAGGAAATAAAAAAAGCGCAAGTGCAGGGCACTTGCGCTTTAGTCTTATATGGATCAAGCCTGCTCGATAGCACCTACAGGGCACTGTCCTGCGCATGCTCCGCAGTCGATGCACTTCTCGGGATCGATCTCAAACTTTCCGTCTGCCATTGAGATAGCTCCAACGGGGCACTGAGCCTCGCAAGAACCGCAGCAGATACATCCGTCACCAATCTTATATGCCATAATAACACCTCCTTAAATATTGTCCGTTCGGACTACCGGAATCCCTACTTATCCGTCTGTATTATAGTAATATAATTGTCTGACTATTACAAGAAAAAGAGTAATCAGTTCAGACTAATCATAGTTAGTTAAGCCAAATCATTTAGGAATGTGTGAATACCTCTCCCGCTGCGGTAAGCTCCTCACGTCTCTTCCTTATACCGTCAAGGATAACCTTTTTCTTTTCCAGAAGGACCTTGGGATCGAGAGGTTTTACATCCTTGAGGGGATAATCTATCCCGAGTTCCTCATACTTCTTCTTACCCATGTCGTGATAAGGAAGAGCATCGAGTGCCCTCAGATTGTGGAACTGTCCGATGAAATATCCGAGTTCGTACAGATATTTGTCATCATCCGTAAGACCCGGAACAATGACGTGGCGTATCCACATGTCTACATTCTTCTCCTGAAGATAGAACGGGAATTTCAGTATATTGGTATTGGGCTGCTTTACAAGACTCTTATGATGCTCATTATCGATATGCTTGATATCGAGCATTACAAGATCGGTCAGTTCGCAGAGTCTGTCATATTTCTTCATAAGCTCGGCATTATCGGGATTGAACATTATTCCCGATGTATCGAGACAGGTGTGGATACCGTCCTTTTTGCAGAGCTCAAAAAGCTCGAGAAGGAAATCTATCTGCACGAGGGGTTCTCCGCCGGTAACGGTCAGACCGCCGCCGTTCTGATAGAAGCTCTCGTTACGGTGATACTGCTCGAGGATATACTTTGCCTCCATATCGGTGCCACCCGCCATCTCCCAGGTATCCGGGTTATGACAGTAAGCGCATCTCATGGGGCAGCCTTTGAAAAATACAACGAACCTTGTGCCGGGTCCGTCTACGGTTCCGAAGCTTTCAAGAGAATGAATGTGACCTATCATCTGATTCTCCTTTTAAAAACGGGCCCGAAGCGTAAGCTTTCGGGCCCATACTTTCTCATGATCTCCAGCGATCAGATAGCCTCGTGGAAGGTTCTTGAGATAACATCTGCCTGCTGCTCGGGAGTTAACTTGATGAAGTTAACAGCGTATCCGGAAACACGGATGGTAAGCTGAGGATAGTTCTCGGGATGCTGCTGAGCATCGAGAAGAGTATCTCTGTTAAGAACGTTTACGTTAAGATGGTGGCCACCCTTGGTAGCATAACCATCGAGAAGATTTACAAGGTTGTTAACCTGTGCTGTAGCTGCTTCTGCTGCCATTTGTTTTTCCTCCTGTTAGGATTATTGATAGTCATCGATACCCTGATGGAGAGTCGGAACGCTGCAAGCCAAAGGGGTTCTGGAACAATCCGTGCAACCCATGGTCTGTACTTCCTTGGAAGCCTGATCTGCCGCAGTGTCCACGTTCATGTGGCCCATTCCGTTAGCCATGCCTTTGTCCAGCATTGCTACGAGATCGTCAACCATTTGCTTCTCGTCCATAATGTTTCCTCCACACCGGGCGCTCCGGAGAGCGCCGCGGCTAAGTGAGTTGAGTCAATTACTTGTTCAGGTCGAGCTCGATGTCGCCAGCGAAGACCTTATCTTCCTTACCAAGAGCACCGGGGATGATGGTGAAGGTATTGGAGATACCGTCCTGAGCATCGTTGAAAGGAAGTTTGGATACGGAGGACAGGGATGCAACTGTACCGTGGGAATCGCGGCCGTGCATCGGGTTA
>JAGCRJ010000042.1 GCA_017964745.1 Lachnospiraceae bacterium | reverse complement strand
TGAACTGGGAAAAATGGGCGGTGATGCTCGTTATAGCGGTCCTCGTTACATCCTGGTTCATGCATATAAGGAGCGTGCTCAGGGACCGTGACAGACTCTGGCTGTATTCATGCCTGATGATGGTCACGTACTTCTTCTACGGAGTTCACCTTACGAGTACTTTTGATATGGCTCTTGTCATGTGCGTGGTCATCGCAATCTATACCATAACCGGTGAAAAGCCTCTGGTACGTCTTTGCCAGGTTTTCTATATGGTGACGCTCGGCTTCGACCTTGTCACTATGATCTCACAGGGTGAAGAGATCACTCCCCTTCTTGTCACCAGGTCGCTTCTCCACATCGGAATGATCATCCTCGCTGGCTGGGTCGCTTGCATGATCATAGATAAATGGACCAAGATCATCGGTTCATCCAGCGAAGAGATCGCTACTCTCAAAGAGCAGACAGACCGTCTGAACAATTTCCTTGCGAACGTTTCCCACGAGATCCGTACCCCTGTCAATGCGGTCATGGGTCTTTCTTCAGTCCTCGAAAAGGAAACACTTCCCGAAAACATCGAAGACAACATCAGAGCGATATCAAATGCAGGTCACAGGGTTGCCGAACAGATCGGTGACATTCTGGATTTTACCGAGATCGATATGAACAGGCTTTCCGTAAGCAATGAGCCTTACATGATAGACTCGGTTGTTAACGACCTTCTTTCCCAGCTTTCCCATATGGATCAGAATGACCTCGATCTCGTCATCGACCTCGATGCGTCAGTTCCCGCAGAGCTTCGCGGTGACGGCGAGAAGATCCGCAAGATCCTGCTCCATCTGATAAGCAACGGTTTCAAATACACCAAAGAGGGCGGTGTGTATGTAAGGATATACTCCGTTCCCCGCGAGTACGGTATCAACCTTCTCCTTGAGGTCAGGGATACCGGTATCGGAATGAGCGATTTTGAGATCGAGCATATCTACGACAAATTCTATCAGTCCGACTCGAGCAAGACCAGAAGCGTCGGAGGCCTCGGCATCGGAATTCCGATCGTCAGCGGTTTTGTTGCTGCGATGAACGGCTTCATGGATATCCAGTCAAAGCGCGGCGTCGGAACCACGGTCAAGGTAAGTATCCCCCAGTCGGTCGAGGATAATTCCAAGTGCATGTCCGTAAGGAACAGGGAGAGCGTTGCCGTAGGCGGCTTCCTCGGATTCATGACCACCGGCAATATCGGTGTCAGGGAATTCTACATGGATATGATCTCCAACATCGTTGCGGGACTCTATGTTCCTTTCCACCGTATCCAGTCCAAATCCGAACTTGAAAAGCTCCTTCTCGCATCACATATCAGCCACCTGTTTATCGGAACCGGTGAGTATCTTGAAAACAGGGAGTATATCGAGGAACTTTCCAAGACCATTAAGATCGCGATCATCCTTGACCGTAACAAGGTGATCGATTCCGGAAGCAAGATCACTCAGATACCCAAGCCCTTCTACGGAGTCCAGATTGCAAACTTCCTGAACCAGACCATTGATGATGAACTTGTCGAAGGACACGAGAAGATGATGTGTCCCGGCGTTAAGGTTCTTGTCGTCGACGATGAGCCCATGAACCTTCTCGTTGCAAGAGGAATTTTCGAATCCTACGGAATGATCGTTGATACCGTGCACAGCGGTGAAGCGTCGATCGCAAAGTGTGCCGGCGAAGATTACGATATCGTCTTCATGGATCATATGATGCCCGAGATGGACGGTGTCGAGGCGATGAAGAGACTGCGTGTACAGGCTTCCCATATGAGGAAGGATATCTGCGTTGTCGCACTTACCGCAAATGCGATCAGCTCCGCGAGAGAGATGTTCATGTCGGAAGGCTTCGACGGATTCGTTCCCAAGCCCATTGAACTTCCCGAGCTTGAAAGAGTCTTGAAGCACGTTCTTCCCAAGGCCGCAGTCAAGTTCGTTATGGATGACGGTGAAGGAAGGAAGATAGGAACAAAGAAGGAAACTGCCGTAAAGGCAGAGAAGTCTGCAGCAAAAGCTGAGACGGTCGCTGCTAAAGCCGTTGAAGTATCAGCCGAGGCTGAACCGAAACAGAAAGAAGCTTCTGCCGGCAAGAGCAATTCTGACGCTAAGAGTGCTTCTTCCGAGAAAGATGCGTTCTCTGTTCTTGGTGAACTCGGTGTGGATACCGCAGCCGGTATTGCTTACTGCGGCGGTGATGAGCAGTTCTATAAGGAGCTTCTTGTCGAGTATGCCGGAGACCCGGATGCTAAGCTTGAAGAACTGACTAAGTATCACGACGGTAAAAACTGGAAGGATTATTCGATCAAGGTCCATGCGATAAAGAGCACCTCCAAGATGATAGGTGCGATGGATCTTTCTTCGGTCGCTCTTTTCCTTGAGGAAGCATCCAAGGAATCGGACGAGGAGAAGGTTGAAAGCAGGCATAAGGTACTTATGGAATCTTACGAAAAGCTCATAAGGACCATCTATAACACATACGGTGCGGGGAGCAGGACTTCGGACGGACCGGATGAAGATGTGTTGGAATTTGGACCGAAGGGTGGTGACTTATGATGGAAGAAAAGAACAGACGCTTTTCAGACAAATATTCCGATTCGAAGGGTGAGTCCCTTGGAAGATTATTCCTGATACTTACCGTTGTTTCCCTCGGTTTCGTCGGAATAGTCCTTATCATAGACATTTATCATTCCAAGTCACTCTGGGAGATCATCATCAAATCCCTCGCGCTCTGCGTTGAAGTCGTTGTCTTCTTCATGGTGAGGTTCCTTGCAAAGCTCTTCAGGACGGAGAATGAGAAGGCACATGAAAAGACCCGCGAGATTGAGGCTATGAGCCGCTCGAAATCCAGGTTTTTCTCCAACATGAGCCATGAGATCCGTACTCCCATTAATACGATCATAGGCCTTAACGAGATGATCCTCAGGGAAGATATCTCGCCCGAGGTCGAAGATGATGCAAGAAATATAAAGTCCGCATCGGGCATGCTCCTTTCACTGATCAATGACGTTCTCGATATGTCCAAGATCGAGTCCGGAAATATGACTCTCGTTCCCGTCACATACAACACCGGTGATATGCTCTCCGAGATCGTCGGAATGATCTGGGGAAGGGCCAATGCCAAGGGACTCAAGTTTACGATCGATGTGGATCCCGAGATTCCCGCACAGCTTTTCGCGGATGAAGTCAGGATCAAGCAGATCCTTATAAACCTTCTCAACAACGCGGTCAAGTATACGCAGCAGGGAAGGGTTTCTCTTGCGATACAGTCAAGACGTCTTGATTCGGGTAAGGTGCTTGTCATCTACACCGTCGAAGATACCGGTATGGGTATCAAAAAGGAGAGCATACCTTATCTCTTTGATGCATTCAGACGTGAGGATGAAGGCAAGAACCGCTACATCGAAGGCACCGGCCTGGGACTTTCGATTGTAAAACAGCTTGTTGACCTCATGGGAGGAAACATCACCGTAAACAGTATCTATACCAAGGGTTCGACATTTATCGTTTCCATCGAGCAGGAGATTGCCGATGAAAACGCACTCGGTGATTTCAAGATATCCAGACAGCAGATCAAGAACCACAGGGATGCTTACAAGCCCCAGTTCGAAGCTCCCGATGCGCATGTT
>JAGCRJ010000041.1 GCA_017964745.1 Lachnospiraceae bacterium | reverse complement strand
GGGATCCGTATTGCTTCCTATGACTTCAAAGCCATTCTCCATCCAGGGAATGATCTCCGTCAGTTCTTCCAATATGAAACGATCGTCATCAACCAGATATGCACTGTACATATTCTTCCCCCAAAAAACAGTTGTTTTATTGGATTTTATCATATTTCGGGGCATTTTTGACAGCCATGCCTCCAAATAGGAGCAAGGGGACAAAAATATGGATAAAAAGCCCAAAATACAGTAAAATAATCTATGTATGGGCAGTAATAAAGCAGAAAAAAAGATCATACCCGAAACAAGAGTAAAAAAGAGCCTGAGTGAAAGGATCCGGGATTCTCGTCCCGCGAAGGTAATCCTGATCCTGATGCTGGTTCTTTTGGTCTGTTATGCATGTTATGTATTCGGAGGAGCCAGAGAAGACGGACTTACCTTCCTGGATGTCCTGATCTACAACCTGCTCGCCCTCGCAGGCAACGATTACGAATTCACGGGAACGCCCGGAGGAAGAATACTCGGACTCATAGTACTATCCCTGGGAGTCCTCGGACTTTCCACCATCACAGGTTATATCTCATCCGCCCTCGTGGCCAGCAAACTGAATGCGGAAAGAGGAATCAGAAAAATGCAGAATATGAAAGATCACATCATTGTATGCGGATGGAAAAATGACATAAAGAACCTCATCACCGGAATCCTCCGCAAAAACAGGAATCTCTCCGTATCGGATATCATCCTCATAACGGGAGCAGATGATGTCAAGATCCAGGCGCTCAAGGACGATCCCGTTCTCAAGGGCCTCAACCTTCTGAAAGGTGACTTCACCGAAGAGCAGACTCTTAAAAACGCCGCAATAGGCACTGCCGCCAAGGTGCTGATCGTCGGAGAAAACGGGGACAACCTCGATGATGAGCTGATCGACTCGAGAGTATTCGTTACCGCTCTTCTTGCAAGAAATCTCAATTCCAAATGTCATATCTGCGCCCAGATCCGTACGGAGCGCTATCGCAACTATCTCGATGCACAGGGATGTGCCGAGATCATCTACACCGAAGAATACACAAGACACATACTCACAACATCAACCAATTACAGCGGAATGAGCAAGGTCATGAGCTCGCTCCTCGATAACGGCGACGGCATCTCCGTCCAGATAGAGCCCGTTACCGAAAAGTGGATAGGAAGGAAGTATTCCGAGCTCTTCGACAGCTACAAGAAGGAAAAGAACATCCTTCTTCTCGGCATTCTCGAGAACATGGGTGTTGAAAAAGAGATCAAGCACAGCATTCTTTCCGAAGCGCAGAAATCTACCAATTACGGCGAGATCATACAGCGTCTCAAGACCGTTAAATCAATGGAAACAAATAAACCGCTCCTCAATCCCGGCGACGATTATGTGATCCCCGCCAATTCCGGAGCGATAATACTCGGAGTGGAGGTCTGATGGAATACACGGATAAACTGAAACAGTTCCCTCTTTTCAATTCCCTGTCGGAAAAGGACCTTGAAGATTTCGCATCGCTTTTGAAGGTATCGAAGGCATCCGCGGGAGAAAACATCATAACCGAAGGTGCAACGGGAAACGATATGTATTTCCTTATGGACGGAAGCGTCGACATCATCAAGACAACCGTCTTCGGCGACAAATTCGTATGCGCGAGCCTCGACAGTGCGATGCACTGCGTATTCGGTGAGATGGCACTCATCGACAGCGACACAAGATCGGCTACCGTAAAGGCCAGAACCGACTGCGTATCCTTAAGCATCTCCAAGAAGGATTTCGATGCATTTGCGGATTCCCATCCGGCTGCGGGAGTATCGCTCCTCCGCTTCATCGGGATCAATCTTGTCCGCAACATCCGGAAAGAGAATGAGAATCTGAACCTGGTCTACCAGGCGCTTATAGAAGAGATAGAATCAAACTGATCATTATTCTTACAGGAGTTACCTTGCTATGTACAGAACCGACGAACTGCTTTTGATCGAACATCTTACCTATATTCCCGACATTCCGCCATTCTTCTCCATCCTTAAGGGAGAAGGAATGACCGTGGGCGATTTTCTGGCAAAGACCGATATGGACGGACTCGATCCTGAGGTCACATACACTACCCAGATGAACGGAACAGATTTCCGCAACGTCTTCCTTGCAATGAAGAAGAACACCTCGATCACAAATGCAAGGATCGCGGAAGCTCATCTCGACAATGCTTTCGGTGCGGGCGGCGGAATATCCATAGTCCTGATCAACGAATCGGATGAACCCGGAGAAAACGGCAAGCATGAAGCCGTAGTCGCATTCAGGGGAACCGCAGAGAACGAATGGACCGACGATTTCGAGGGTGCGGGACAGGTGGACTCCCTCCAGCAGATCAATGCTCTCGAATGGTACAAGCAGGTCTACGAAAAGTACGAACTCGAAAAGTACAATGTCACCGTCATCGGCCACTCCAAGGGCGGTAACAAGGCAAAGTATGTCACCATCCTGAACGACACTCCCTTCCGCTGTGTTTCCTTTGACGGACAGGGCTTTTCCGATAAGTTCATCGATCACTACCGCAAGCGCATCATCGCACGTCAGGGCATAATCGAAAACCACAACATCGACTTCGACTATGTAAACATCCTGATGAACGATATCGGTGAAAAGACATATTACATCGGCTACGATTACGGAAAGTTCGGATTCACCGAATCGCATGCTCCCAACACTTTCTTCGATTTCGGCGAAAACGGGGAATACAACATCCGCGTCAATCCCGGCGGACAGCGTCCCGAGATGCAGATCATAGACCAGTTCATAAACAGCATGATCCGCTCCGCCGTCAGTGAAAAGGAAAGCTCCGAAACAAACCACCTCGTCGGAATGCTGGTCGAAAAGGCATTCTCACTGTCAAGCGGCTGCGATGTTTCGGAATTCATCACATTCCTCTGCGATATGATCGGAGATCCCAAATATTCCGACAATGTCGCATACCTTCTTGCGTACTGCATCCTCTATTCACGCAAGAATCCCGATCTCCTCAAATCGATGAGGAGCATCATGACCGCATTCAGGGCTGACGGTGTTCTCAAGATAATCGACATGGTCGACGACCTTGTAACCTCCAAAAAGCTCAACGCTCTTCTCGGTGTTACCGATTTCCTTGTCGTTCACGTCAACCGCCCCATCACCAAGAGCATCCGGTCCTTCGCAAAAAAGAAATACGATGTCGATCTTAAGCCCGACCAGGTAAGCAGCATACTCCGTATCGCTTCACTTACAAGGCAGATGGTACACTCTCTTGAACTCAACATGGACGGATCCGATCTCGTCGTCGAAGAGGTACGCCTTTCGGAGGATGATCTCAGGGAATTTGTTCTTCCCGGAAATCTCAACATCGTGGTTCTCGCAGGCGGTCTTTCCAACGAAAGAAACCTTTCGCTCAAGACCGGCGTCACCGTTGCGGACATTTTGAGGGGCAGGGGAAACAGCGTAATACTTCTCGATGCGTTCATGGGCTACGGAGACACTGAAGAACTCCTTCCCGACAATGTATTCGAAGCTCCCTTCAAATATTCGCTCTCACCCGGCGATATCCCCGATGAGATACCCGATCTGTGGGCAACAAGAAAACGCCGCCCCGATCAGTCGGGGGCATACTTCGGACCCAATGTGCTCCAGATCTGCAGACAGTCCGACCTCATCTTCGTCGCACTGCACGGAGCTAACGGTGAGAACGGCAAGGTTCAGGCCGCATTCGACCTTCTCGGTCTCGACTACACCGGATGCGATTACTTCTCATCCGCGATATCATCCAATAAGGCTGCTGCAAAGCAGCTCATGCAGACCCTCGGTGTTCCCGTACCGAGCGGATATACCATCAAGAAGGCATCCGACATACCCGATCCCGAGACAATGGGACTTAAGCTTCCCGTTATCGTAAAGCCCAATAACGGAGGAATCGGCGTAGGAATTTCCGTAGCTACAGACCTGACTGCATATGAGAAAGCCGTAAGAGCCGCATTCAGATGGGATACCGAGATCCTCGTCGAGGAATACTTCCCCGGACGTGAATTTGCCGTATGCACGATCGAAGGAAAGGCACTTCCCGTCCTTGAAAAACTCCCCATGGAGACAAGCGACAGGGAAAAAGGCCTTACCCTTTCCGGAAAAACAACCAACAAATGTCCCGCAGACATCCCCGAAGAGCTTGCAAAGGCACTTCAAAAATCGGCAGAGGATGCCGCATTTGCTCTCGGCGTAAACGCATATGCGAAATTCGACTTCATTGTGGGACAGGACGGACAATCCTTCGTCTGCCTCGAGTGCGACTCACTGCCGCAGCTCTATCCCGATTCGGACCTCGTCATTTCGGCCAAAGCGGCGGGAAGAAGCTTCGGAGATCTGTGTGACAAGATCATGGAGATCAGCCTGGTCGGCAAGTCAAACTGACATCGAGGATCCGTGGACGGCGTAAGTCCGGCTTCCGGAACATAAATGACATACTTTCAACAGGACCCGTCTGATAAAGGCGGGTCCTTTTTTTTGCCCTTTTTCAGCCGTTTTACGGGTTTTTAAAGATTTTTTTGAAATCGGTGTTGACATCCTACGACTGTCGTAGTATATTTACCACATCAGACATAGTACGACTGTCGTAGTACGGCAGACATAGTACGACTGATACAGTACAAAAAGCAACACGGTATACCCAAAAAACCGGTTCCCGGTCCGAAGCGCAAGGACGGGACGGAAAGAAAAACGGAGGACACATATGGTTGAGATCAGCTCAGATGTGATCCGCGGCTATAACGACACGATGATCCTTTTCATACTCCTGAACGGGCCCTCATACGGCTACGAGATCTCAAAGCAGATCAAGAGTATCACGGATGAGAAATACATCATCAAGGAAACAACGCTCTACTCGGCTTTCACGAGAATGGAAAAGAACGGATTCATCGAATCATTCACCGCAGATCAGGACGGAAGCGGAAACGGCAAAAAGAGAACCTACTACCGCATTACAGATTTAGGAATGCAATTCTACAGAGCTAAATGCGAAGAATGGGATATAACCCAGGAAGTCGTTGCCAAGTTCATCAGGCATTAAGGAGAAAAATATGGAAACAATAAAGAATTATCTCGAGGCAATGTTTGCATCAATGCCCAATACCGTAGAGGTAAGGAAGGCAAAGGCCGAACTGCTCCAGATGATGGAAGATAAATATAACGAGCTCATTGAGAGCGGACAGAGTGAAAACACCGCAGTCGGAACCGTTATATCGGAGTTCGGAAATCTCGACGAGCTTGCCGAAGACTTAGGTCTCGCAAAGGAAGTCGAAGAAACCCGCACCAAGGAAAGCGAAGTTCCCCGCAGGAATATCGGAATGGATGAGGCAAAGAGTTTCATCGAAAACAGAAGAAAGAAAGCTCTGTTTCTTGCAGTCGGAGTTTTCTTATGCATCATCTCCGTAACCTGCCCCATACTTTTCGGAGTGTATTTTGAAGGAATTTCGGTTCTCATGATGTTCGGATGCATCGCACTCGGCGTCGGATTCATTGTTTACAGCAGCTACGTCGATTCCGCTTACAAATACTTTAAAACGGAACTCTGCAGGGTCGATATGGCAACTGCCGAATATGTAAAAGAAAAACTCCGCAGCTTTGAACCGGTAAGAGCACTCTGCGTTACACTCGGAGTCATCCTCTTCATCATCTGCTGGGTACCCAACATTTTTCTTCTCAGAGGATCCTCATTCATCGCACCGGCGCTCATGTTCCTGTTCATAGGAATCGGTGTACTCCTGATAGTTTACTCAACAAAGATCCTCAGCGGATTTGAGCTTCTTCTTCAGCTCAATGACGTAAACACCATAAGCGGAACATATGTCAATCAGTCATTAAAGCCCGTTAGATACAAGAGCAAGACAGCACAGACGATAGTTGAAGTCTACTGGCCCGTTGTCACATGCGCATACCTGATTCTCAGCTTCGTAACCTTCAGATGGGATCTTACCTGGATCATCTGGCTGGTAGCGGGAATCTTACACAGAGCGGTAGTGATCAATTGCCGCGCAGACGAATTATGATAAGGAGATCATCATGACTACAGCATCCAAAATAATAATAACAATACTTTCCATTGTAACCGTACTTGTAATATTCTTCGCCCTGATCTTCAGAGGATTCAGGAGCCTGGTATTTAACTTCAGCGGAAGCTACAAGCTTGTTGAAAACTGCAAGGAGCTCGAAGGAACTCCTTCCGAGATTAACATTGACGCTTCCTTCACCGAAGCCAGCATCGTATACGGATCGGAATTCTCCGTAGAATATGCAATGCCCGACGCACTCGAGCCCACCGTAAGCTTTAAGGACGGAACACTTACCGTAAAGAGCGGAAGAAACAATGCCACCATCCCCATGAACGTGACCGACGATCTTTTTATCCGTATTACTGTTCCTGCGGGAACCGAGCTTGAAAAGCTGCATGTAAACATAAATGCGGGAAGCCTCGATATTAGTGATATCAAGGCTGATACGGTCACCATTGATATGGATGCAGGAGATCTGGATATCGACGGAATAGAAGCCGGAAAGATCGAGATAGACTGTGATGCAGGCAATGTTGAAGCAAGAAACTGCACCGCCGACCTTTTCGTACTCGATCTTGATGCGGGCAACGCAGATTTCTCCGACTGTGAGATAGAAACCATCGAGGCTGATGTTGATGCAGGTAACTTCGAAGCGAGAAACTGCACCATCAACGGAGGAACATGTAATACAAGCCTCGGAAACATCTACCTTTCCGGTAACATAGGAAACGTTAAGACAGATGCAGACCTCGGTAATGTAGAGGTGCACTGATAATATATATAATGAAGAAGGGAAGCCGGAAGGCTTCCCTTTTTTAATCGATCAGCATCCTGACCCTGTTGAAATAATTCATCTTCGATCCGCTCATATCGGGCTCCAGTACGGAAATCGATGATCCCGGATATTGTCTCTTAAGATATGGATACAATCCCCTTCCCTCGCATACATTGGGCATACATCCGAAGGGGGCGATACAGACTACTTTCTTTATATCATTTTCAATGCAATCGATGAGTTCGGCACCCATAAGCCATCCGTCGCCTATCTCAAAATTGTGGGATACTATCTCCCTGGAATTCTCATCGAGCTTATTGTATGAGCTGAGAGCCTTGAAGCCGTACCTAGTTATTGTATCTCTCATAGAATCCTGGATACTTATCATCAGCTTTTTTACAAATTCAAAGCCGAGTCTCTCTAAATTCATCTTTTTGGGCTTATGGGAATCGATATAATACAGCATGTAATATGATAGAGCATTAACATATGCCTCACATTTATTATCTTCAAGATAATCGATCAGATTCCAGTTTCCGAGTGCACAGTACTTAACGTAGAATTCACCTACCACTCCGATAACCTGCCGTTTTTTTCCGTCCTTTTCGACCGCCGCGAAGGATTCCGCAATCTTCGCGAAGTTCTTTTTCATTTTTCCGAGTGTAAGGTTTTTACCGAGCCTGAGATCTTCGGAAAGCACTTCTATCCAGTGATCGTACAGTGCTTTGGTCTCGCCCTTGTTTACCTCATAGGGTCTTACCTGATTAGCGAGCATCATAAGGATATCGCCATAGAACAGCCCGAACAGTCCTCGTATCGCGGTATCGAGATTTATCTTAAGGGATATATCGTCACGAACGTGACGCACATTGATGGTCATGACACGGACATCTTCAAAACCCGATCTTTTCAGAGCTCTGGTCATAAGCCCCATATAACAAGCCCCCCTGCAGGCATCACCGGCAGTAGGTATCAGGATAAATGTCTTCTTCAGATCATACTTTCCCGATTTGAGGGCCATGATCACCTGCCCCGCTATCAGGATGAATGGATAGCAGATATCGTGGTTGGTATACTTCATCCCCTCCTGCCTGATAGTAAATTCCTCCCCTTCATCAAGCAGTACGCATCTGAAGCCCTTACTCCAGAACATATATTTAAGCAGAGGAAAATGGCTGTCCAGCGTCGCGGGCAGCAGAATGGTATTTTCCTCTTTGTCGCTCAATATCTTATACATGGATCATTTAACCTTGAGTGACCTCAGGTATTCCTTGTGCTCGGGAGTGACCCTGTTGCTCTCTATGGATTTCTGTATTGCCTTGTTGTGATTCCATGCGGAGAGCTTTTTCTTTTCGATATAGGGAAT
>JAGCRJ010000371.1 GCA_017964745.1 Lachnospiraceae bacterium | reverse complement strand
CGGTATCACGATCTTCAATACTTCATCGGTTGTATATGTTCCTCTTACCGATGATTATTCCTATGTGGTAACAAAACTTGAAGAACTTGAGAATTACTTTACGCTGCATAAGGAATATGAGGATATGCTACCTCCCGGTGACTGGATCACCTTCGATACGGATGAGGAGTGGGAGGCATATTATGACCTGGATAACAGGCTTGCATATATCGAAGCGGGTACGCTCGTCAATAACCATGAGAGGGGAAGCTCTCTGATAGGTGAGGGACTGGCCTCCGCTCTTTACAGTTTTCCTTCGCTCGGTGACGAATCGAGGACAAGGATCATAATCTTTGCAACGGATAATGCGGATGCATCCAGGGTGCAGGAGATCCCTGACCTTGCCGGGGCTAGCGCTCTCTGCAAGAAGAATGACGTTACTGTCTTTGCGATATTCCCCACGGAGGATGCATATTTTTCGGATTATACATATTCGGATTACGAAGGCTTCAAGGCAGACCTTAAGGCTGCAGTGGAAAACACCGGCGGTGAGTTCTATGTGCAGAGCCGTTCCGAGACGGTTTCTTCGATAGTCGAAGAGATAAGATCCCATGAAGCAATGGCCGTTGACGATATCATCACGGAGATCCAGATCGATACCCCGCTTCCGTACATGATCGCTCTGCTCATATGCATTGCGGGTTCATCGCTTGTTCTTTTGTTCCTGAAAGGTAAATAGGATGAGAAACTTAAATCCGGTATATCCGGTACCTGCTCTCATCGCAGCATTTTCCGTGGCACTTCTGATAGTGCTCTTTGCCTGGATAAGAAGCAGGGAAAGCAGAATAAAGAGTACCTTTGCGCTGATAAGAAGGGCAGCGATACTTGCTCTTTGCTTTCTGATCGTGCTAAGGCCCATGAAGGAAGAGTCCGGTACGGATGTAAGACTCAGCAATACCGATGTCATCTTTGTCCTTGATACCACACTGAGCATGTGGGCTGATGACGGTCCGAAGTCCACCAGGATGAAGGCTGCACAGGAGGATATCTCGGAGATCATGGAAGGACTTCCCGGTGCGAATTTTGCACTGATCACTTTCCAGAATGATGCGACGGTAGCAGCTCCTTTTACTCAGGACGTTGAGACGATAAAAAGGTATATCAGAAATATCAAAGCCCCGAACGAGAATTACATCACCGGAAGCCGCATGGATGTTCCCTACTATGATATCGAGAACATGATGATATCGTCTGACAGGAAGGAAAACCGGCAGATCATAATCTTCTTCTTATCGGACGGTGAGGATACAAGTCTCGATGATACGCCGTACAGCTATGAAGCTCTGGAGACCTTCGTAGACGGAGGTGCGGTCATAGGATACGGCACGGAAAAGGGCGGTTCGATGCAGGACAATTACGGTTTTACGGTCTACTCATCGACTTCCTGGGAGATCGGCGTATCGCGCATGGATGAGGATAACCTCGAAAAGATTGCCGACGAACTCAGTGTCGAATACATTCACCGCGAAAGATCGACGCACTTTACTCCGATCCTTGAAGAAATCATGGAAGAGAGCGGAACCGTCACCGAGAAAAACAGCGAATATACCTATTTCGGAGATACATATTATAAGTACGTTCCTTACCTTCTGGTGCTGCTCGCACTCGAGCTGCTTGTGGGAATAAGGGATAACGCCAAGGCAAGAAAGAAACATGGCAGAAAGAAACAGAAAGAAAAAGAATAAGACGAAGAAGAGACATTACGTATCTGTCTTTACCTGGGTTGCAATGCTGCTTGCCGGTCTTGCGACGCTCCTTTTCGCACTCTTTTTCATCCTCGGATGGACGATGAATGCATATTATGTGTCGGAGGCGAAGAAGGGGATCTACCATCCCGAGATGGAGAGGTTCTTTACACGTATTCCTTTTCCGGATGAGTATGTGATCTGGTACAACATCGGCAATTACTACTTCGACAAGGGTGATTACGGTAAAGCGGAGAATGCGTATTTACAGGCGATAGAATGCGGTATCCCTTATGAGAAGGAGTGCCCCGTCAAGGTTAATCTGGCGCTTTCGATGATGTGGCAGATCGATGAGGACGACTGGGATGAATTCTACGAATGTGACGGTCCCGATAACGTTACTGCCGGTGCGAGAAGGGTTGAGAAGATTCTTAAGGATGCGAGGGAAGTTCTCATTGAGGACGGATGTGCACATGAAGCCGATGAGAAGGGACATGACAAGAACGCGCAGACTCTTAAGGACGAGATAGATGAGCTTCTCGAAAGGAGTAACCTCGAGGACGATGAAGAGCAGCCGGAAGAAGACGATGAACCCGGCGAAGATGAAGAACAGCCCGAAGACGGTGACGAAGAGGAAGAAGATGAAGGCGACGATGGCGTCGATGAAGAAGAGATAATGGAGCATATCCAGGAAATGCTCGAAGAGAACCAGGAAGAAAGAGCCGATAACCAGGAGCTCTACCAGGATCTGTACGGCTACGGGATCGACGAAGGTTCCCTCGAAGGCGAGCACGGGGAAGTGTGGTAAATAAATAAGTGGCGCAGCCCCCGCACATATCCAATGCAGGTCTACGCCTTGTAAGACAATAATAGGATAATCATTTGATCATGTCAAGTGATGATGGACAGTATATTTATCTGCTTTACAATATTTCATTTCCTACAGTTTCGCCCCAGACAAATTCAGGATCTGCATTCAGTTCTTTGCCACT
>JAGCRJ010000040.1 GCA_017964745.1 Lachnospiraceae bacterium | reverse complement strand
TTCCTTGTATATATCCTTGGAAAACTCGGTAACCTTATCGGGTGAAACATCTCCGGTCGCCATCAGTTCGGCAAATCCCGATATGGAGGTAAGAGGAGTCTTGAGCTCATGGGAGACATTCGCCGAAAATTCCCTTCTCATCTCTTCACGCTGTCCGGCTTCTTCCTGGATCATCATCTTCTGTTCTTCGATCTTGTCGAGAAGAGGCGCAAGTTCGGGATAGGGAATATTTGCATGACTTTCAAGATCGATATTGTTGATGGGGGTTACGATCTGCTTGGCCGCACGGAATGCCAGGATACCCGAAAGGATCAGGACAAGCACGAATACCCAGAGCACCGGGCTTACCGCAACCAGCGCATACATAACCGCAGAAACGGGACGGCTGAGTCTGATGACCGTACCGTCATCAAGAAGCCTTGCATAATACATCGTCTGATTTCCGGTGACTTCGGACGTTCTGGTCTCCCGGCCTTCTCCGTTTGCAAACGCTTCCTTAACTTCGGCATGTGAGCCCTGATTGGATGAAAGTTCTTCGTACACGGTGTCATAAAGAACACTTCCGTCACTGTCTATCCAGGTGATGCTATGGCTGTCATCAAGTCCTTTAAGATAGTCGATACCCGAAAGTTCCATTCCGGCTACGGCATATGTTGCCTCCTGTGCGAGCGCTTCATATGTCTCATCGATGGTCTGGGTATACTGAAGTCCGAAGAACATAAAGGTGCATATGGCAAGAACCAGTATTCCCACGAGAAATGTGTTTCTGAAAATTGTTTTAGTCATTGATCTTCTCCGATATATTTATATCCGACGCCTCGTACCGTCTGTATTCTCTCTCCGACATCCTTAAGCTTTGAACGAAGGGTTCTTATATGTACATCCAGCGTTCTGTTTTCACGCTCGGCTTCTATACCCCAGACTTTCTGAAGAAGCTTTTCCCTTTCGATGACCACTCCGCTGTTTTCTATGAACATTCTGAGAAGTTCATATTCCTTGAGTGTCAGCATGGCCGCTTCATCACCTACATATACTTCGCGTTTGTCCCAGGAGACCTTAAGCTTTCCGCTTACGTATTCTCCGGCAGACTGGGAAGGCTTAACCTCCGACCTTCTGAGCACCGCCTTTATCCTGGAGATCAGTTCCATTATTCCGAAGGGTTTTGATACATAATCATCGGCACCCATATCGAGCCCGGTGACCTTGTCATACTCCGTACTCTTGGCGGTCAGCATGATGACGGGGATCTTCCCGTCTTCTTTTCTGATCTTCTTAAGAACGGAAAGTCCGTCCTCACCCGGCAGCATTATATCCAGAAGAACAAGCTCGGGCTTTTTATCATGGAACGGTTTCCAGAACTTTTCCGCATTTTCAAAACCCGCCGCCTCGAACCCCTGTGTTTCCAGGGCATATATGACAAGCTTTCTTATGCTTTCATCATCTTCAAGGATGTAGATCATCGACTCTCCTTACGCATTACCGTGAAGTGCAAACCTCGTCTTATATTCATTGTAACACTTATCGAAGATATCGTTATGTTCTTCTTTTACCTGACCGAGGTATTCGTGGGTTGCAAACGAACCCGAATATATTTCGATGAGCGCAACGGCTATGTTGGAGCAATGATCGGAGATGCGCTCATAATCGGTTATCAGATCGTTGAAGACAAAGCCCTGATTGATGCTGCATCTGCCCTGCTGGAGACGTTCGATATGGTTCAGCTTCATCTCATCGGAGATATCATCGATAACCTCCTCAAGGGGCTCAACCCTCATTGCAAGCTCGATATTCTCTCCCGAGAATGCTTTCATCGTGATATCGAGTATCTCCCTGACAGCTGCGGTGATGACGGAGAGCTCATGATGAGCTTCCTCGGAAAAAGAGATCTGCTTGTCGTGGATCTCCTTGGCGCTGCCTGCAATGTTCTTCGCGTGGTCGGAAAGTCTTTCAAGATCGGACAGTGTATGAAGGAATATGGTCGATTCCCTCTCCTGTCTTTCGGTAAGATCCTGTCCGGAAAGCTTCATAAGGAACGAACCGAGTTCATCCTCATAGTGGTCTCCCGAATCCTCAAGCTCCGAGATCTCCTCATATTCCTTGTCCGAGTATCTTCCGACAAGATGCATTGACTCAAG
>JAGCRJ010000370.1 GCA_017964745.1 Lachnospiraceae bacterium | reverse complement strand
TTGTCACATTCCTCGGACCCTCAGGTTGCGGCAAGACCACAACACTTCGTATGATCGCAGGCTTTGACAGGCCCACAAGCGGTCAGATCCTTCTGGGAGGAAAGGATATCTCAAAACTCCCCCCTAACAAGCGCCCCGTTAACACGGTATTCCAGCGCTATGCTCTTTTTACCCATATGAACAATTATGACAAGATCGCCTTCGGTCTCAAGCTCAAGAAGATGGACCGTGAGGAGATAGACCGCAAGGTTAAGCATGTTCTTGAAATGGTAGACCTCGAGGGCTTTGAGGAAAGAAGCGTCGCTACTCTTTCCGGAGGCCAGCAGCAGCGTATCGCCATTGCAAGAGCTCTTGTCAATGAGCCCGAGATCCTTCTTTTGGACGAGCCGCTCGGCGCACTCGATCTCAAGATGAGAAAAGAGATGCAGATCGAGCTTAAGTCCATGCATGACAGACTCGGTATTACTTTCATATATGTAACCCATGATCAGGAAGAAGCCCTGACCATGTCTGATAAGATCGTTGTCATGAACGGCGGACAGATCCAGCAGATCGGAAAACCCGAAGACATCTACAATGAGCCCACCAACGCATTTGTTGCCGACTTCATCGGAGAGAGCAACATCTTCAAGGGTATCATGACCGGAAAGATGAAGGTAAGATTCTGCGGCGGCGAATTCGAGTGCATGGATGATGTGTCCGAAGGAACCCAGATCGACGCTGTCGTACGTCCCGAGGATGTCATCCTTACCGCACCCGAAAAGGGAACCGTAAAGGGTGTTGTTACCGGCGTCGTCTTCAAGGGTATTCATTATGAGATAACCGTCGAGAGCGGAAAGTACGAGATGGTGATCCAGTCGACCAAGACTCCCAAGGTGGGAGAAGAGGTCGGTATGTGTCTCGAGCCCGACGGAATCCACATCATGATCGCAGAGGATCACACCACAAGATTCGATGCGGACATCAATGATGACTATTCGCTTGAATATAACGAGAAGCCCATTGATGCGGATATCACTTCCATAATCAAGGGATCCGTTCTTAAGGACGGTGTTCTGAAGGATTCTTCAGGTGAGACGATAAGACCCGAGAACATCAAGATACATATCTCGATCGAGCCTGCGGATATCGAGCTTACCGATGATGCCGAGAAGGGTCTTACTTCCGGCGAGATCATCAACCTTATCTATAAGGGAGACCATTACAGCTATGTCATCCGTACTTCGAAGGGACATGACCTTATTGTTGATGACGAATATCTCTGGAACCTCGGAGATATCGTCGGTCTGATCATGCCTGCCGAGAAGATGACCTTCACACTTGCAAAATAACGGGAGATAGAAGATGAAAGGAACATTTCAGAGGAAATACCTCGGTATTCCCTATGCGCTGTATCTCCTGGTATTTGTGCTCCTTCCGCTCATTGTCATCGTTTACTATGCATTTACCGATGCAAGCGGAAGACCGGGGATCGGCAATTTCATAAACTTTTTCACGGATCCGAATACTATGGGTACGCTCGTGTATTCGCTGGTCCTTGCTTTTGTTACAACCTGCGTATGCCTTCTTATCGCATACCCCGCAGCATATTTCCTTGCCGCAAGCAGGATCAGATCCAAGTCGGCGATACTCATGCTCATGGTAATGCCCATGTGGATCAACTTCACTCTGCGTATCACGGCACTCAAGGAAATACTTACCGTAGCCGAAGGAAACCTTGCTTTTCATCCTTTCATGAATTCCGTGATCGGTATGACATACGATTTCCTTCCCTTCATGATCCTTCCCATTTATAACCAGATATCAAGGATCGATAAGAGCCTAATCGAAGCTGCAGCCGATCTCGGTGCAGATCCCAGACAGGCTTTTCTTCGCGTGCTGCTCCCTCTTTCCATGCCGGGAGTCATCAGCGGAGTGTCAATGGTATTCCTGCCCGCGATGACCAACTATGTTGTCCTCGATATGCTCTATAACAGCACCTATATCATGGGCAGTCTTATCGGAAGCTACTTCTCGGCTTACGACTGGCACGGCGGATCGATGATATCACTGATCCTTCTCGTTATCATATGCCTGTTCACATTACTGGCGGGTAATGATGAAAACGAAGGTACTGCGAGAGGAGGTTCGGTATTATGAAGAAAAACAATACTATCGCTCTTGCCGTTGTGCTCGTAGTCCTGCTCCTTATCTATGCGCCGATCCTGATCCTTGCATTCTACAGCTTTACAGATGCTTCATCGATCGGTGAAAGTGCGCATTTCTCGCTACAGAACTACATAACCTTATTTACCACCGAAGAACTTGCCGAGATGATAAAAGGAACGGTTCTCCTTGCACTTGCGGTTGCGGTTCTCTCCACTATTCTCGGCACCTTAGGTGCGATGGGAGCTTTCTATTCCAAACCGGGAGCTCTCAAGGCATACCGTGTCGTGAACCAGATTCCCGTAGTCAATGCGGATGTAGTCACAGGTTTCTCAATCTGCATCCTGCTTGTTGTTGTGTTCGGCATCAATAAAGATACCTTCTTCCCTCTTGTTGCGGGACAGACCGTACTCTGTGCTCCCTTCGTATTCCTTTCCGTCTATCCCAAGCTCGGACAGATGGATCCTTCGATTTACGAGGCTGCGCTGGATCTTGGCGCATCACCCGCCACGGCCGTAAGAAAGGTTGTCATTCCCCAGATCATGCCCGGAATCGTTTCCGGATTTGTAATGGCCGTAACTCTTTCGCTTGATGATTACTTTGTTGCGACCTACACCAAACCCGCCGCATTCGATACCATTTCCACATATGTCGTAAACGCGACGAGAGGCTCCAGAACCGAGATCAAGACCGCCCTCTGGGCACTTTCCACCGTGATCTTCCTTATCGTTCTCTGCATCTGCCTTG
>JAGCRJ010000369.1 GCA_017964745.1 Lachnospiraceae bacterium | reverse complement strand
ATTCGTATCGGCTGTACATAAATGCACAAGATCAACGGATAAGATCATACGCTGGGGCGGAGATGAGTTTATAGTCATCCTCCAGAATGTTTCAATGGAGCTTCTTCCCGCGATCGGCGACAAAATACTCGAATCGATCCGTTCTATAAAGCTTGAGGCACTTCCGGGGGATGTGAAGATCACTTCTTCCATGGGATTTGCCTTCTTCCGTGAAGAAGACGATGCATATAAGGATACTCTTGCCAGAGCCGATGAAGCCCTCTACAGAGCCAAGAATGCCGGACGGAACAACTGGAAAGTATGATCCTGAAAATATTACCAAGGAGAACCTTTAATGTCACAGAATGCTAAGATCACTATTCATCCCTCATATGAGATCGGAGAGATCTCGGACAGGCTTTTTTCCGCATTCCTTGAACCTATCGGAACCATAGTAAACGGTACAATGTTCAATCCCAAGCATCCCACTGCGGATGAGCAGGGCTTCAGGTCCGATTTCATAGATGCACTTAAGACCGCAGGTTTACCGGCAGTCAGAATGCCCGGAGGTAATTTTGTTTCCGCATGGCAGTGGAAGGATTCCATAGGTCCCAAGCCTGACAGAAAGGTACATCTCGATCCTTCCTGGCATCAGTATATAACCAATGAAGTCGGCCATGACGAATACCTTCAGTGGGCTGAAAAAGTTGGAACCGAAGCACTCTATACCGTCAATATGGGCACCGGTACGATCCAGGATGCGATGGATCTTGTTGAATATACCAACCATACGGGCGGTTCATACTGGTCGGATCTTCGCAGGAAGAACGGACATGAAGAGCCTTACGGTGTTAAGATGTGGTATCTCGGAAATGAGATGGACGGTCCCTGGCAGCTCGGTGCATGGGACAAAAATCCCGAGGGCTACGGCCACAAGGTTCTCGAAACCTCCAAGGCGATCAAGTGGATCGATGAAAGCATAGAAACCGCCGTATGCGGATCATCCGCACCTTTTATGGAGACATTTCCCGCATGGGATGAGGCTGTGCTTGATAAATGTTATGATGTGGTTGACTATGTATCCGTACATCATTATCATTCCGCACCTCCCGGAGATATCAAGGCTCTCCTCGGCGGTTCGTTATATTATGAGGATTACATCAACAACCTTACCGCGATGATCGATTACGTTGCTTCAAAGCACAGATCACCTAAGAAGGTTATGATCTCACTCGATGAATACGGATGCATGGTAAGGCCTCTTGAGCCTCTTCATCCCGGATACGGCCGCTATAATATGGCACGCAACCATTACAAGTTCGACCCGGCAAGAACCTATGTGCTCCATGATCCCGACAATATGCCTGAAAGAATATTCCCGGGCGGTGATATGATCCATGCACTCGGAAATGCTTCTGTTCAGCTTGCCATGCTCCGTCATGCGGACCGTGTTAAGATCGGATGCCAGACCGGCGGACTTGCCGCACTTGCCGCATCGAATCACGATCATATATGGAAGAGTGCGTCCTATTTCTCCTTTACCCAGCTCATCAATTACGCAAAGGGCACTTCAATGGATGTGAAGGTGGAGTGTGAAACCTTCGATATGCCCGGATATGCGATCGAGGACACTTCCCAGTACACAGGAAAAGAAGGCGTTAATTATATCGATGCAGCTTCAGCGTGGGATAAGGAAAACAAGAGACTCGCAGTGTTTGTGATCAACAGAAATGAGGACAGTGATTATCCTCTTACCGTTGATATCAAGGGCTTTGAAGGATATAAGGTTATGAAGGCAACCTCCATGACCGCGGAAAACCTTGAAGTCAGAAACGAATTCGGAAATGAGTTCATTATGCCTGAGGAAGTAAACGATCACACTCTTGAAAACGGTGAGTTTAAGATCCATGTAAAGCCGCTTTCGTGGAATGTTTTCGTATTCGAAGGATAAAGAATAGAACGAAATATGAAGAAACATCTTGCCAACATACTGACGGGAACAAGGATCGTCATCAGTCTGATGATCCTTGTTTTTCCTGCATTTTCCGTTTGGTATTATGTTCTTTATATTTCGGGAGGATTTACGGATATACTTGACGGCGCCGTTGCCAGGGGGCTTAAGACCGAATCCGAATTCGGTGATAAATTCGACACGATCGCGGACATAACCTTTTCCATGGCGGTGTTCCTTAAGCTTGTCGATATAATCATAGTTCCTAACTGGCTGCTTATCTGGATATGCCTAATTATTCTCATTAAGTTTTCGAGCATCATCGTATCGCTCACTGTTCTTCACCGTTTTATATCCATTCATTCAAAACTCAATAAGATATGCGGCTTTTACGTTTATTTCATGCTTTTCTCACTCGGCCTTTCCGTTCAATGGCAGATCAAATTTGTTCTTGTCATTGCGGCATGTATCATTGCGACAATAGCTGCGATTCATGAAGCATATTGTATTTTTATCGGCGGCCCCGGTAATGTCGATGAGGCGATGGACAGGGTCGAAAGAATGGAACTTATCTTCGATAAACTCGGAGATCTGATCTATGAAGCCGAAAATGATGAGATCACGGACGATCTGATCTCAAGGTATAAGGCTTTTCAGCCCAAGGTCAGGGAACTTGAAAGATACTATTCGAGCCGTGACTGGAAGAATGACCACAAGATGGACGAGCAGGGCAAATTCCCCGAGTATTTCAAAAGGGGAGTTCTTTCGGAGGACGGTATATATAACACCCTTGACAGGAATAATGAGCTCCTTGAGAAAATAGGACGCTGACCCCATAAATTATAGTAAGAATATTTGACAGTTAACGCTCTTGGATTTATAGTAAAACGGTATGTTTACTAAGATCCGAGGGCTTTTTTTGCCCGTAAAAATTTAAAAAGCGGTTTAATGAAAAAATGAGCGATTTAAGAGAGAATTTTAAGAACAAAAAAAGGATTGTGGTAAAGATCGGATCATCATCGATCAATCATCCCGAAAGCGGCGGAATGGATTTTTCAAGGATCGAGCTTCTTGTAAGACAGCTCTGTGATATCCATAATTCCGGAAAGGATGTCGTGCTTGTTTCATCCGGAGCTATTGCTGCCGGAAAGTATGCGATAGGCTACGGAAGGGACAGATCCATATCACATGAGCTTACCCTTCCCCAGAAGCAGGCATGTGCGGCAATCGGACAAGGAAGACTCATGAATATATATGAGAAGTTCTTCACCGAGTATAACCAGCTTCCCGCACAGGTTCTTATGACCAAGGACACCGTGCTTAATGACGGAAACAGGAATAATGCGACCAACACTTTCAAGGCACTTCTTGATATGGGTGTTATTCCCATCGTTAATGAGAACGATACCATTGCAACCAATGAGATCGAGATCGGAGATAACGATACTCTTTCCGCAATGGTGGCTTCGATGGTCGGTGCCGATCTGCTCATTCTTTTGTCGGATATCGAGGGTCTTTATACCGATGATCCCAATAAGAATCCCGATGCAAAGTTCATCAAAGAGGTTCCGAAGATCACCGAGGAGTATCTTGAGATGGGTAAGGATTCCACAGGTACCGGAATGGGAACAGGCGGAATGTGCACCAAGCTTAACGCCGCACGTATTGCGACAAAGTCGGGTGCCGATATGGTCATCTGCTCCAGCAAGGACCTTACCGTTCTTTCGAAGATAATAGCAGGTGAAGATGTGGGAACAGCATTTGCTTCCGATCTCGACAAGGATTTCAAACTTCAGGAATTCGTTTCAGAAATACTTAAATGATAAGAGGTTTCTATGGGCAATCCCAGACAGGAAATAACCAAAAAACAGATAAGGGCTGATGTCATCGCAAGAAGGGATGCTCTTTCCGAGATTCAGAAAAAAGCAGCTTCCGATGAGGTCTGTGCCAAGATCCTTGCCGATCCCTTTTATGCAAAGGCCAGAAAGATACTCGGCTTTATGCCGTTCGGTTCGGAGATAGATATTAAGCCTGCGCTTGAACAGGCGCTTAAGGATGAAAAGGAAGTATATCTTCCAAGGATCACGACCAACGGTTTTCACAAGGAAATGGAATTCAGAAAGGTTACCGATGTCAACCCTGTGAATTTCTCCTTCGGTAAGTACAAGATCCTTGAGCCGTCCGAGGAAAATGAACTCTATGAGTACAATGAAGCCGATGCTATGATGCTTCCCTATAAGGACATCATGATCATGCCCGGTGTTGCATTTGACTCGTTTAACAAGAGAGTAGGTTACGGCGGAGGATATTTTGACAGATTCCTTGAAGATAAGCTTACCCTCAGACTTCATTCCATCGGTGTCTGCCATAAATGTCAGATGGTCGAATATGAGATACCCGAGGATGAAGGAGATGTAAGACCTTACAGGATTTATTTTGCATAAAGAGGTGAATATGTACGATCTTATAAGCTTAGGCGAAAAAGCACGTAAAGCAAAATATGATGCGGCTGTTATACCCACCGGAAAAAAGAACGAGGTTCTCATAAAGTGTGCACAGGCGCTCAAGGCAGCTGAGGATGAGATAATAAAGGCCAATTCCGTTGATCTTGAAAATGCCGTTGCTAACGGCATGAGCGCTGCCATGCAGGACAGACTTAAGTTAACTCCCGAAAGGATCGATGGGATAAACGAAGGACTCAGACAGGTCAGCGAACTTCCCGATCCCGTAGGCGAGATCATGGATGAGTGGGACAGACCGAACGGTCTTCACATTACCAAGGTCCGTGTTCCCATGGGGGTTATCGGTATCATCTATGAATCAAGACCCAATGTGACTCCCGATGCATTCTCACTTACCTTTAAAGCGGGTAGTGCCTGCATTCTTAAGGGCGGCAGCGACTGCATCGAATCCAATAAAGCGATCGTCAGGGTTCTCAGGAAAGTGCTTGAAGATGAGGGATTAAATCCCGATATCCTTCAGCTTATCGAATCGACCGACAGGGCCGTTACTACCGAGTTCATGAAGATGAAGGACTATATCGATGTTCTCATCCCCAGGGGCGGTGCCGGACTCATCCGTGCGGTTGTGGAGAATTCAATGATCCCCGTTATAGAGACGGGAACCGGAAACTGCCATGTTTATGTGGATAAGGATGCCGATCTCGACATGGCGGTAAATATCATCTTCAATGCAAAGACACAGCGTATTTCCGTATGTAATTCAATGGAAAGCCTTGTTGTTCATAAGGATATCAAGGATGCGCTTCTCCCTAAGCTTTATGAGAAACTTTCCGAGAAGAATGTTGAGTTCAGATGTGACGCCGAATCACTCGACGTACTCGGAGATAAGGCTAAAGCAGCAACCGAAGAGGACTTCGGAAAGGAATACCTTGATTACATTCTTTCCGTCAAGACAGTATCAAGTGTACAGGAAGCCATAGATCACATTAATAAGTACAGCACTCATCATTCCGAAAGTATCGTGACTTCGAATAAGGAAACTGCGGAACTATTCCTTGAGCGTGTTGATGCGGCATGCGTATATCAGAACGTATCGACCAGGTTTACCGACGGATTTGAATTCGGATTCGGCGCTGAGATCGGAATCTCAACACAGAAGCTTCACGCAAGAGGTCCCATGGGACTTAAGGAGATCACCTCCTACAAGTTCCGTATCGAAGGAAACGGACAGATAAGAGGATAAATCGAAAGGATTTTTTAGATATGGAGAAGATAAGAACAAGGTATGCACCTTCACCCACAGGTAAGATGCATGTCGGAAATTTAAGAACCGCTCTCTATGAGTTCCTTGTTGCAAAGCATGCGGGCGGAGACTTCATGCTCAGGATCGAGGATACCGATCAGGAGAGATTTGTAGAGGGTGCTATCGATATCATCAACAGAACCCTTGAAAAGACAGGTCTTTCACATGATGAAGGTCCCGATAAGGACGGCGGAGTAGGCCCCTATGTCCAGTCCGAGAGAGTCAAGACCGGCATTTACATGAAGTATGCCAAGGAGCTTATCGAAAAAGGAGAGGCATATTACTGCTTCTGTGATAAGGAAAGACTCGACTCACTCAAGACTGCCGTTTCCGAAGACGGCAAGACCATTACCGTATATGATAAGCACTGCCTCGGACTTTCCAGGGAAGAGGTGGAGAAGAATCTCGCAGAGGGCAAGCCCTTTGTCATCAGACAGAATATTCCCAATGAAGGAACTACCACCTTCAGCGATGAGCTTTACGGAGATATCACGGTTGAGAATTCCGAGCTTGATGATATGATCCTCATCAAGTCCGACGGATATCCCACATATAATTTTGCGAATGTTGTTGATGACCATACAATGAACATCACACATGTCGTGAGAGGAAACGAGTATATTTCCTCATCGCCGAAGTATCAGAGACTTTATGATGCATTCGGATGGAAGAGTCCCGTTTATATTCATCTTCCCCTGATCACTGATGAGAATCATAAGAAGCTTTCAAAGAGAAGCGGACATTCTTCCTTTGAGGATCTTCTCGAGCAGGGATTTATTTCCGAGGCTATAGTAAATTACATTGCTCTTCTCGGATGGTCACCCGAGGATAACAGGGAGATCTTCTCACTCGATGAGCTTATTAAGGAATTTGATTATCACCGTATAAGCAAGTCACCTGCCGTATTCGATATCCAGAAGCTTAAATGGATGAACGGCGAATATCTGAAGGCTATGGATGATGAGAAGTTCTTTGAGATGGCTAAGCCTTATCTTGAGGCAGCGCTTCCTCAGGGAATGGATCTTAAGAAGGTTGCATCCAAGGTCAAGACCAGGATAGAGGTATTCCCCGATATTGCGGACCAGGTTGATTTTCTTACCGCAGTTCCCGAGTATTCGACCGAGCTTTATGCAAACAAGAAGAACAAGATCGACGAAGCGGCTTCTCTGGCTGTACTTAAGGATGTTCTTCCGATTCTTGAAGCCCAGGATGATTATTCCAATGATGCTCTTTATGCGGTACTTCTTAAGTATGCGGAAGAAAAGGGATTTAAAAACGGTTATGTAATGTGGCCGGTAAGGATAGCTCTTTCCGGAAAAGTCATGACTCCCGCAGGTGCTACTGAGATACTCGAGCTCCTCGGAAAAGAAGAATCGGTAAAGAGAATAAAGGAAGCCATCAATAAGCTTTCATAAATACTAACTGCACGATATATAAAAAAGATCCCGCACTTTGATGAGTGCGGGATCTTTCTTTATTTGTTTTCGTCGTAATCGTCATCGCTTAAGACTACATTTTCAAATTCATCCGTGTGCTTAAGCTTTTTAAGGTTGTGAACATTCATGATCACTATGAGGCCGAGAAGTGCAACGGCTATCACCAGCAAGACAACAAGTACACCGAGGCTTATTCCCTTTTTGCCCGAAGGGTTATTCTGATTAACTTCAACGGGATTTCCGTCGGTAATGTTTGTGGGCTGGCCGGCTGCGGTGTCGGCAACCACAACTGTTGTATCTGAAGGTGTTTCCGCAGTAACGGGCTCGGTGGTTTCGGTTGTTTCCGGAGTGGTTTCGTCAGGTGTATCTTCATTGATTACAGGCTCGGGCGAATTGCCGGAATGATCCGAAAGGCTGATGCCGTTAGCACCGAGTGCTACTTCGTGGTCGAGACTTATGAACTTGCCGTCATCGGTCTGCCAGAGCACGGGTTTGACAAGTGCATACTTTTCCTCATCCCATGTCTTGAAATCATCCTTTACAAGTCCGCCTGTATCTCCTGAGTTTGCATTGAAGCACCAGAATGTGTGATGAAGGTTTTCCTGTCCGATGAGATCCCTGATGTATTGCATCCACTTGAGGTTATCGCCCTGCATGAAGCCGCCCCATTCACCGATAAGTATCGGAGCAATCTCATCTTCTTCGATATAGAGCCAGTAGGGATGCCATGCATCATTGTAGAGAGACTGGTATGTGAAGCCGCCGGAAAACCAGGGCTGTTCATATACGAGCGGACCGTAGTCATGAGGAGAGTAAACGATCTGTCTGTTTCTTGCGTCACTTCCGAAATCAATGGGGTAATCCTTGACCGCCATAAGATTTCCGCCCCACCAGGTGTTGTAATAATCCGCGTCGTTGGTTGATGTGAAATCATTCGATCCCGGATTGATCGGATATATCTGGATTCCTTCGATGACTATAAGTGCGTGGGGATTGATGTCGAGTATCGCATTTCCGGCTCTTTCGGCAACTCTTTTCCAGTTGTTCTTGTCATCCGAATTATTCCAGATCGCATGGGTCTGTTCACTTGCTTTTCCGTGGGGCTCGTTCTTAAGATCATATGCGATGATGGTGTCGTAATTCTTGTATCTTTCAGCAAGCCACTGAAGCGCTTCTATATACTGATCCTCGGAGATCTTGTCGGTATACCATACGGGATGGTTGTGTCCGGATGCATCGGTATTGGCAGAGTGAATATCGATCATTACCTTCATGCCGTTCTGTTCACAGAGAGTAAGAACATAATCGAAGATCTCGAGCGAATTCATGGAATTGAGATTTCCGTTATATGCATGATTGTAATTTGCGGTGGGATAGTTTCCTTTTTTCCATTCGAGAAGAAGCTCTGCGGACATGGGTACACGGAGCAGATTGAAGCCGTGGTCCGCAATGGCTTTGATCGAGCTTTCAAGCTCGGCATTCCAGAGACCGTCGAAAAGGTTTGTTCCTGTATTGTATCCGAACCAGTTGCATCCGGTAAGCCATACTTCGCTTCCGTTCATATCGATGATCCTGGACCCTTGTGTGGTAAGCCAGTCATCACCGGTCGTTCCGTAAGTGGAAACGGCGGGAGAGGAGAACTTAGGCTTTGCGGATGAGTTCTGATCGTTATTACCGTTATTGTTCTGATTGTTGTTCTGGTTGTTCACATTATTATTGTTGTTGTTATTATTTGTGTTTCCGCTGTATGTACCCGAACCTGAAACGCTGACAACGGATGCGCTTGAAAGACCGGAACCGGAGACCTGGATACCGACATTTGAATTAAAGCCCCATGAATTTGCGCCGTTTGCATTCACGACAGCGGTGACCTGCTTTCCGTTTGCGGTATATGAATCAAAGCCCCAGCCTGAAGGGGAGTTTACATTGCTGTTGAATTCGACCACAACGGTAATGGTCATATATCCGTCACATCCCGAAAGATCGAAAGATATCTGTCCGCCGCTTCCCCAGAGATTGGTTGATACATTCTTTGCCTCGGGAGTTCCCGCTGCAGATGCTACGCCGCCCGTGATATAGGGAGATACGGATAAAGTAAGTGTGATCACGGCAATGATGATCACAGCAGCCTTTGATAATTTATTTCTGATAAAAAAAGTCATAATGTTTCGCTCCTTTAATACCAGCAACATATATATTTTACTATTCATTAACTTTATTGAAAAACGTAAATTTAACTAAAATTAATCAAAGAATTTAAAAATCTGCTTGGTACATATTTAGTATTTTCCGTCTGTTTGATATAAAAAATGTTAAGTTCGGATATTGCTCTTGTCATCGCAACATAGAAAATACGTCTTTCTTCGTCGACCGTTTTTTCATCGGGCATCCTTCCGTGAGGAATGATCCCTTCGTTGCAGTCTGGTATCCAGACTCTTTTGAATTCAAGTCCTTTGGAAGCGTGGACCGTCATGAGATTGACCGCATTTTCACAGTTTTTCTTTTTCGCTTTTTGAAGATCTTCTTCGTAGCGTTCTTTAAGCTCAAAGAATTCATCGAATGAATCTGAAACGGAAGCAAGCTCGAGCGCTTTATCAAGGATAGCTGAATATTCTTCCGCCTTTTTAGTACCTGTCGATGCAAGCCCACGGATATATTTTTCATATCCTGTTTTTTTATACAGGTATTCGATCGCATAGGATGGCGACAGGTTTTTCATAAAGCTTAAGTCTTTTTTCAGATCTTTAAGGTTTTTGATCTTGATCACCGCATTCTTTATCCCGCGATTGTCCATGATCCTGCGTATGATATTATCTATATTTCCATCACATCCTATAATGCATTCAGCATTAATGTAACGCTGCGGCTTGTTGATTATTTCCTCAAGATCGTTAGCATCACCGCAGCCTGATGCAAGCTTCATGTAGGAGATTATCTCTTTTAATATAAAATGCTCATAACAGCTGTCGGTTTTTTCACGGATGATATACGGTATGTCACGCGATGTCAGATAAGATGCAAATCCCTGCATCTCAAGATTTGTCCGGAAAAGGACTGCATCGGATGATGAACCTGCCGAGTCAGCGATATTCGCGTACTCGGAGATCCGGTCATCAAATCCCCGGATATTAACCTTTCCTTCCTTTTCGGAAGATGAGATTAGTTCCTTGTGTATTCTGTCACTGCTTTCCTCAATGACCGAAAGCGATGATCTGACTATCCCCGCATCGCTTCTGTAGTTGGTATCCAGATGCAGCGTCTGTGCATTCATTTCGGATACATACTTTTTTAAAATACCGGGCTCGGCCCCGCGGAAACCGTAAATGGACTGATCGTCATCACCTACGGCAAAGACCTCGGTTCTTTTTCCCGCAAGCAGCTTTACGGTTTCGTACTGAACCGGATTGATGTCCTGGAATTCATCAATGAGTATCCGGGTGAATCTGTTTTTCCATTTTCGTGAAAATGCTTTGTCCCTGATCAGAAGTTCCCTGCAGTCATAGACCATATCGTCGAAATCCATCTGGCCGGTTTTCTTTCTGACTGCTTCATAGTATCCGAACATATCACTGAAAAAAGGTCTGCATTCTTCAGGCATAAGAAGCGCGGATCTTTCCGTATCAAGGGTGTTTTTGTAATATGTAATTGCCGAGCAGAAACCGGTTACGGATGATTTGTTATCCCGAACATAATCCTTCCCCATAAACTTTCTGAGCACGCTGCCCGCCATCTGTATTTTGTTCTTTTCGAATATCAGTATGGGCGGATCGTTCCTTTTGTATTCGGTGATCATATGGTAGAAGACGGAGTGGAAAGTGCCGAAAGCGACTGGATAAAACATATCGGACATCTTACCGAAGCGTCTCTGCATGGATAGCGCGGCATCCTTTGTGAAGGTGATGACAAGGATTGAAGAAGGATCGATCTTCTTTTCTTCGATAAGAAACAGAATACGTGCGGTCAT
>JAGCRJ010000368.1 GCA_017964745.1 Lachnospiraceae bacterium | reverse complement strand
GAAGGTCATCGTTTACCGTTATAAGAGAAAGTCCGGCTATCACAAGAAGAACGGACACAGACAGCCTTTTACGGCCGTTAAGATTGATTCCATCGAAGGCTGATCATGACTACGATAATGATCGAGAAGTCCCCCGAAGGCCTGTATAAGGGCTTCACATGTATGGGACATGCAGGTTTCGCCGCTAAAGGCAAACCCGACATATTATGTTCAGCGATTTCGACAGTTGCCATCCATACCATTAACGGAATGGAACTGGCAGGACAGGAACTTGATGTTTCCGAGAATGAGGAGACAGGGTTCATGAGATGCGTTATCAGAGGATCTCAGGTGACCGGTGTCAGACAGCTCATGGATGCATTCGAAAATACCGTTACGAAGCTTTCCGAAGAATACGGTGAGAAGTTCCTGCAGATACAATTCAAGGAGGTTAAGGACAATGCTTAGAATGAATCTTCAGTTCTTTGCTCATAAAAAGGGTGTCGGTTCTACCAAGAACGGCAGAGATTCCGAGTCCAAGAGACTTGGTGCCAAGAGAGCAGACGGCCAGTTCGTTACTGCCGGCAACATTCTCTACAGACAGCGCGGAACCAAGATCCACCCCGGTAATAATGTAGGTATCGGCGGAGATGATACTCTTTATGCGCTGGTTGACGGCGTTCTCAGATTTGAGAGAAAGGGTAAGGACAGAACCCAGGCTTCTGTTTATCCTAGAGAGAACTAATCATTCAGGACTCTGGCGAATACGTCAGAGTCCTTTTTTAGATTTTGAGGTAGTCTATGTACTGTGACAAGGCCCGCGTTATCTTAAAGAGCGGTAAGGGCGGAGACGGACATGTCTCATTCAGAAGAGAAAAATACGTGACAAACGGCGGCCCCGACGGCGGAGACGGCGGAAGAGGCGGCGATGTCATTTTAAAGGTCGATAAGGGACTCAATACTCTTATCGATTTCAGAAATATACGCAAATATGCCGCAGGTAACGGTGAGAACGGCGGAAAGAAAAACTGCCGCGGCAAGGACGGAGAGGATATAATCCTTAAAGTGCCCGAAGGAACCGTTGTAAGGGAAGCGGAAAGCGGACAGGTCATAATCGATATGTCCGGTGACTGTATGGAATATACGATCCTTAAAGGCGGCAAAGGTGGTCTCGGAAACCAGCATTTCGCAACATCAACGATGCAGGCTCCGAAGTACGCCCAGCCAGGCCAGCCCGCACTCGAGCTTGAGACAATATTCGAGCTTAAGATTGTAGCTGATGTCGGACTTGTGGGTTTTCCCAATGCCGGTAAATCATCCCTTCTTGCAGCTTGCACCAATGCACGTCCCAAGATCGCGGGATATCAGTTCACAACGCTTCAGCCCAATCTCGGAGTTGTTGATCTGGGCGGAGACGGTTTTGTCATAAGTGATATTCCCGGACTTATAGAGGGAGCTTCCGACGGACTCGGTCTCGGTCATGAATTCCTCAGACATGTGGAGAGAACCAAGGTGCTCATCCATGTCGTTGATGCCGCAGGTACCGAAGGAAGGGATCCGGTTGAGGATATCAGGCTCATCAATTCCGAGCTTGAAAAATATAACCCTGATCTTTTGAAAAAGCCCCAGATAATCGCTGCGAATAAGTCCGATCTGTTCGCATCATATGAAGGTGCCGGGGATAATATCAAGGCGCTCAAGGATGCGTTTGAACCCGAAGGACTTAAGGTATATACGATATCCGCAGCAACCGGTGACGGTATAAAGGAGCTGCTCAGGGCTGCTTTCGAGCTTCTTAAGACACTTCCCGAGGAGCAGATCGTATTTGAACAGGAATATGATCCCGAAGTAAATCTTAAGTTCAACGAAGATCCTTATACCGTATACTTTGATGATGAGGAAGACGAATACGTCATCGAAGGACCCAGGATCGAGAAGATGCTCGGATATACCAATCTTGATTCCGAGAAAGGCTTTGCATTCTTCCAGAAATTCCTCAAGGATAACGGAATGCTCGAACAGCTCGAGGATCTCGGCATCAAGGACGGGGATACGGTAAGACTTTACGGTCATTCATTTGAATATTACAAATAACAGGTAAAGATATGGAACTTACAAGCAAACAGAGAGCATATTTAAAAGGTCTCGCAATGGACATCGATCCCGCATTCAATCTCGGAAAAGCATCCGTTACTCCCGAGACTATCGCGGCACTTGATGAGTTCTTCGCCAAGAATGAGCTTCTCAAGATATCCGTGCTCAAGAACTGTGAGGATGATGCAAAGTCACTTGCGGAGATCGTTGCGGGAAGAACAAGATCGACCGTTGTCCAGGTCATCGGACGTAAGATCGTTCTTTACAAGCCCAATAAGGATAAGCCCAAGATCGAGCTTCCGAAGGCATCTAAGAAAGCATGAAAAAAGAGATCATCAATTTCAGAAAGGCTCTCGAAAAGGATCTCGACCAGCAGAGGTTTGAGCATTCCCTCGGTGTCGAATATACATCCGCATGTCTTGCGATCGTTTACGGAGCCGATATAACCGATGCAAGGGTTGCCGGCCTTCTTCATGACTGCGCCAAGTGCATTCCGCACAGCGATCAGATCAGGATAATGGAGAAAGCGGGACTCCCTCCGCTTCAGGAAGAATATGATGACCAGTCACTTCTTCATGCTAAATGCGGAGCCATAATCGCAAGGGATAAGTACGGTATCGAAGATGAGAATATTCTGAATGCGATCAGATTCCATACCGTCGGACGTCCGAATATGACACTTCTTGAGAAGATCGTATATATCGCGGATTTCCTTGAGCCCAACAGAAAGGATCTTGAGATAATGGACGGCGTCAGACATGCCGCATTCATCGATCTTGACCAGACACTTCTCTGGATCATGGAAGGTGTCATATCCTATGTGAAAAAGAAAGGCATGGTTCCCGCTCCTTCGGGACTTGCCGCTTACGAATATTACAAGAATCAGATAAAGGTTGATGAAGCCTTGAGAAATTGGAGGAAAGACTGATTGGCTGACAATATATCCAAAGAAATAAGAGCGGTCATCGATGCAATGGAAGATAAGAAGGGACTTGATATCACTGTCCTCGATCTTTCATCAGTATCCGATATTACCGATCATTTTATAATCTGTTCCGGAACCAACCGTTCCCAGATACAGGCACTTTCGGACGGTGTCGAAGAAGCTCTTGCAAAGAAGGGACTTCACCACAAGGGTATCGAAGGCTATGACAGTGCAAGCTGGATACTTCTCGATTACGGTGACTTTGTCGTCCATGTATTCGATAAGGATTCAAGATCCATGTACGATCTTGAAAGAGTATGGGGCGACGCCGGAAAAGTTGAGATCTGATAAAAACGGGAATCGTACTCCGATTCCCGATATTTATGTGTTATGAAAAAAGGAATCATATTTGATATGGACGGAACCGTCTGGGACTCTTCGGAAAATGTCGCTAAGTCCTGGACCGTCAAGATCCATGAAGCAGGCTATACGGATAAAATAATAACCCGTGACGATATAAAGAATGTCATGGGAAAGACCATGGATGTCATTGCCGACATTCTCTTTCCTTTTACCGAAAAAGGACCGGAGAGGGATAAGCTCCGCTTTGCATGTCAGGAATATGAAGTTGCATACCTTCGCGAGCACGGCGGACTTCTGTATGAAGGAATAACCGCTACCTGGCGCAGGCTTAAGGAGATGGGCTATCATAATGACATCGTCAGCAACTGCCAGGCCGGATATGTCGAATGCTTCCTTGATCATTATAAGATTCCTTACGGAAAAGAAGACGATCTTATCGAGGACATCGAATGCTACGGAAATAACCTTCTTCAGAAGGATGAGAACATAAAGCTTCTTGCGCAGCGAAACTGCCTTTCCGATG
>JAGCRJ010000367.1 GCA_017964745.1 Lachnospiraceae bacterium | reverse complement strand
TTCACCAACGGACTCGACGTGGTGGGATACAACTACATGGAGGACATCTACGAAAGAGACCATGAGATGTATCCTGAGAGAGTGATCCTCGGATCCGAGAACTTCCCCAAGGAGATCGGCTTCCGCTGGCCCATGGTGGAAAAGCTTCCTTATGTGATCGGTGATTTTACCTGGACTGCATGGGACTATATAGGAGAAGCGGGTATCGGAAAAGCGGCTTACGTTGATCCGGATGATCCGAATGCACCCAAGAATCCCTGGGATCTTATGCCCCAGCAGACTTCATATTATCCCTGGAGACTTGCCAATGATGCGGACTTTGATATCACGGGGAATATGCTTCCTCAGGGAGCATACAGAAGCGTGGTATGGGGAAGTGACCGGACGCATCTGTATTCAATGCATCCCGATACCTTCGGAAAGAAAGAGATCGTGGGCATGTGGGGATTTCCCTATGTTCTCAAGAACTGGAATTATGAAGGATATGAGGGTTCGCCCACAGAACTTGTCGTCTTTTCACATGCGGAGGAAGTTGAGGTCTTCGTAAACGGGGAGAGCATCGGAAGAAAGCCGGTTTCTTCGGACAGACCCATGCCCTGCAGCGTGAGATTTGAAACGGTGTACAGAGCCGGTGAAGTGATTGCCGTAAGTTACTCATCCGGAAAAGAGATAAGCAGGGATGCTTTAGTGACCACAGGTGCACCTGCCGCTGTTCGTATTGTTCCCGAAAAGGAATGCATGAGAGCTGACGGTCATGACCTGATGTATCTTGGCCTTGAAGTAGTCGATGCGGAGGGACGCATCGTACCGGATGCCGAGATGATGCTTAAGGCGTCGGTTTCAGGCGAGGGATATCTTGCGGGCTTTGGATCGGCAAATCCCATTACCGAAGAAGATTACACAGACTGTGATGCAATGACTTACCGCGGACGGGCGATGCTGATAGTAAGGTCCGGCTACGAATCCGGAACCTGCAAAGTGGAAGTAAGCTCGGACAGCTTCGAAACGATGAGCGTAGAGTTTAGTGTTGGGTGAACAGGGGGGTTGCGTATGCACTTTGGTTTTTCATATGTCGGTCTTATATATCTGATCATGCTGTTCGTCCCGAATATCAAGTGGGCGAAGAATAAGCCTGCAGATTATGACCTGTATGTGAAGAATGAAAGCAAAGTCCTTCTTGCGTTAGAGAGAGCCGGAGAGGTTCTTGTTACTGTCATTGTTCTGATTTTTTCGGACTTCAATCTGCACGGACTTAAGTGGTGGGACCTGTGGCTTGCGGTCTCTTTTTTCCTGATGATCCTGTATGAGATGTACTGGCACCGTTACTTTAAGATCAAGGGTGAGAGGAAGATGAGTGACCAGTACCGCAGCTTTGCCGGCTTTCCGCTTGCCGGGGCAACGCTTCCCGTACTTGCTTTTCTCCTTCTCGGAATATACGGGACCAATATCCTGCTGATCATCTCTGTGGTCATACTGGGTATCGGTCATATAGGAATTCATCTTGCACATGAAAAGGAAGTCCGCGGATCTGATGAGAAAAAGAGCCTGATTAAGACTGTCCTCGAATGGAAGTGGATCATTCTGGCAATTGCGGCGCTTGTGTTTGTTGCGGTTTCATTTGTGGCGGGTAAGATCAGAGGTCTGAAGGTGATTGATTTCAGCAATGATGCCGTCAGATACGAATACTCTTCCGATAACATCCTGGGTATCAAAGGGGCGGTCATTGACGGAAGTAGTATCACTTATATATTTGACAAAGGTCTGTGTGTTTTCAACGGATATGACGTGGAAAGAGCGGGCTATACCGGCGGAATATATGCCTGCAGGAGAAACGTTCGGAATGTCAGACCTGAGGATGCAGTTTATAATGTGAAGAATGGGGATGTGTATCTGACTCTTTCTTTTGAAGAGGATACCGACATGTCCCGGGTAGACGGCTTCTATCTGTATCTGTCAGATGATGAGTGGATCACGGTCAGTGATTCCACCGAAAATACCTATATAAGTCATATCGTGGTAAATTCCCACGAAGTTCATAATCCCGGAACGGAGGCTCAGTTCGAATCTGCCCACGGCCGTCAGTGGGACCAGTGCTGGAATCTGGACGGGAGCGGCAAGTGGAGTGAGGTACGGGAAAAATCGTATGGATGGGATAATATGCCGCTGGAGTGAATGATCAAATGGAACCCGGGGACAAAGTAGTAATCGTAACAGACAGAAGTGAATATCCGGAGATCGCATTCAGTACGTTCATTCTTGTACTGTCGCTGACCGGAACGGCTATGATGTTCGAAAACACCGAAAGCACCACCGGACTTATGGCGGCGGGACTTGAGAACCTGAAGTTCTTTACGGTGCTTTCGAATATTTTCTGCGGGATCGTTGCTGCGGTGAGGATCGTCTTTTTCATTTTCTCGAAGAAGTTCCCCATTATCACCAAGATGATGTCAGCATCCGCTGTCGGACTTACTTTTCTTATAATCGCGGCATTTCTTCAGCCGCTCTATCCCGACCTTAACCTCTACGAAGGAGGTAATCTTTACTTTCACCTGATAGTTCCGCTGCTTGCAATGGCGGAATTCATAATCTTCAGGGCAAAAGAAAAGATCCCGTTCAGGTACACCTTATACTGTGCGGCGCTTTCACTTGCATACGGAATCTTTTATCCTGGGAAATATTCTTATAAACGGTGTCGGAACCTGGCCC
>JAGCRJ010000366.1 GCA_017964745.1 Lachnospiraceae bacterium | reverse complement strand
TCATGGTATCTGTTCGCGATATCCGCAGTCATTGCCATGATCGCATTCATCTTCCAAAAAGGTCTCGATCTTCAGGAAGACGTTAACAGCTTTATCTAAGGAGGCAGCCATGGCGATAATCATAAGACTCGACCGCGTTATGGCGGACAGAAAAATGTCACTCAATGAGCTTGCGGATAAGGTTGGACTTACGAATGTAAACATGTCAAACCTTAAGACCGGCAAGATGAAGGGTATCAGGTTCGAGACGCTCAATTCCATCTGCAAGGTACTGGACTGCCAGCCCGGAGACATCATGGAATATACGGATGATGAGGATTGAATATGAAAAAGGCAGATGAACTTATTTACGGAAAAGTAATGAAATGGCTGTACGGTGCGGCATATGCTCTGTGCCTCTTCGCCGACCTTAAATACATTATCAAGTGGACAAGAGTCGGAGAAACAGAGGACAGTCTTGCTCTATTTATAATACTGATGTTCTTCCACCTGATATTCCTTATCCTTGCAATAATATGGCACAAGAAAGGGCGCGCGCCGCGCGGTTCCATCATTCTCCTTTTTATTCTCGGCTGCTTTGCTCTCATGTCGGTAGCAACCGCGAACACAATGACAGACTACATATATAAGTCGAGATACGGAACTTACGACAAAACAATTGATGATTTCAGAATGAATGCAACACTGAACGTCACATCGAAAAGCCTTGAAGGCGACAGATGGTCTGACCGCATCACCGATACGGATGCGGGACAGAATCTCTCACCGCAGCTGTCCTTCGATAAAGTCGAAGGTGCATCATATTACGTCATATATATGGTCGATGAGACCGCCGGCAACTGGGTTCACTGGTATGCCGAGGTTACGGATACGGAGCTTGAAGAGGGAGCAAATCCCGGACAGTACGTTGGACCTTACCCTCCGATAGGATCGGGCGATCATTACTATATGATCTATGTGTATGCGATGGCGGATAAGCCGGACATGAGATATGAAGGAGAATTTCCGGTATTTGACAAAGAATGGTTCAGGGCCGATGTTCTGTGGTCAGGCTTTCTGAACGTAAAGGACCGTGCGAACGATCACGTGATCTACGGAAACGTCCTCGCTTACGGATATGTGTACGGATCCTACTCAAGATGATGTGACAGTGTGAACAGGGGGACGGTTCCTGCGTTCACCCCACAAGGTGAACGCAGGAACCGTCCCCCTGTTCACTCGTCATTTATCCTTTGATCTCTTCTACGTAGTGAACCGAAGAAAGCGTAAATATGTCGTTGATCAGATTGGTATGTGATTTGTGCTTGAAGATATTGCAGGTGACGTAGAGTCCGATATCCTTGGAGTGGATGGACGCATTGTTTTTCTTCTCGAGAACGGAGACACTGTAGCCGTGTTCGTTCATGTAGGAAAGGAATTCCTCAACTCCCGTCTCCCTGTCCAGTTCAAGATAAAGGGAAAGCCTGCTCGCGATGTTCTCCTGGAAAAGGGAAACCCTGTTTAGGACCACCACGATAAATACTATGGTCAGGAAACATACGATGCTTCCGACGAGAAATCCGGAACCGATGAGCAGACCGAGCGCAGCCGTACTCCACATGGTTGCCGCCGTCGTAAGTCCTCTTACCGATGTACGGCCCGCGACTATCGTGCCGACTCCGAGGAAACCCACACCGGTAATGACGGTTGAAGGAATACGTGCTGTATCCGCGGAACCCGTGGTATAGAAAAGGAACAGATTCACTATGGCACAGGATGCGGCACCCACACATACGAGCGCAAAGGTCCTGATACCGGCAGACTGGCCTCTTGCTCCTCTTTCCAGTCCTATGATCGCACCGAAAAGTGTGGCGAGCAGGAGCCTGACGATCAGAGAAAGTACGGACAGTTCTTCTATTGAACCTGTAATCATATTCTTCCCTCACAGTCATAAATATTTATATCTGTATTTTACCATTTAATCCGCTTCTTGTGTCAGATTACTTATATGAATGCAAAAAGAAACACAGGTACGCCCTGTGTTTCTTTTATCCCAAGTCACAATATTTACATAGCGGCTCTGAAGATTGCAAGCATTGCATCTTCATTAAGGACCTTAGCGGATCCCATCTCTCCTCCGACACCGACTGCGCACTTATGAGCCATTGTGACAAGATCTTCATCGGTTGCCTTCACTCCGAGCTCGCGGAGATTGGTAGGCATATTGATGCTTCTGTAGAAATCTTCCATTGCCTCGATTCCGGCAAGTGCGATCTCTTCATCCGATCCCTGATCGGCTACATCCATTACATTGAGTGCAAACTTCTTGAATCTGTGCAGGCAATCCTTGTAGACATATCTTGCCCAGCTTCCCCAGATCGCAGCAAGTCCCGCACCGTGAGCAACATCATATAATCCGCCGAGCTCATGCTCAAGCTTGTGAGTCATCCAGTCACCGCCGTCATTTCCGCATCCGGTAAGGCCGTTGTGTGCAAGGCTTCCCGCCCACATGACCTCGGCACGTGCATCGTAATTCTTAGGATCGTCGCGAAGGATGACTGCGTTCTTCTTAACGGTACGGAGAAGGCCCTCTGCAAGCGCATCGGTGATCTCCATATTTCCGCCGTTGGTAAAATATCTTTCCATCGTATGCATCATGATATCGGTGCATCCGCATGCCGTCTGATAATCGGGAAGTGTCATGGTAAGCTCGGGATTCATGATGGCGAACTTAGGACGTCCGAAATCACTGCTGTATCCGCGTTTAATAAGTCCCTCTTCCTTGGTGATGACGGATGAGTCGCTCATCTCACTTCCGGTAGCTGCGATGGTAAGGATAACGCCCAAAGGAATGCATCCTTCAGCGTCTCTCTTGTAATCGTAGAAATCCCATACATCGCCTTCGTTTGCAAGGCCGTAGCCGATAGCCTTGGCAGAATCTATCGCACTTCCTCCGCCTACCGCAAGAAGGAAATCAACTCCTTCCTTTTTGCAGAGCTCGATGCCTTCGTAAACAAGTCCGAGGTGGGGATTGGGAACCGCACCGCCGAGAGTTACGTAAGCGATGCCTGCAGCATCAAGAGTATCGGTCACTCTCTGAAGAAGTCCGGACCTTACAACGCTTCCGCCGCCGTAGTGGATCAGAACCTTCGTTCCGCCGAATTCCTTTACGAGCTCAGCCAACTTGCTCTCGGTGTTCCTGCCGAAGATAACCTTGGTAGGTGTGAAATATTTAAAATCAAACATCAGCAGCTCCTTTCATAAAACATATTTCTCAGAATAATTATATTTTACGGGCTCACAGGGCATCTTGCACCTATTTTTCTGCTATTTTATCTTTCATTTTTTGTCATGTGATGAAATAATGGGATTATGAATCCACAGATGATCGCCAAAATAAGAGAGCTCGGTTTCGAGGTCACGGAAAAGTCCGGGGCTCTGATAAAGGTTTCCCTTCCGCAGGTCCCCGCAAAAGAAAAAATGATCGATCTTTTCGGCGCGCTCGGTCCCGAGGATGAGATCCTTTTCGAAAACTTCTATCCGACGGGCATTCCGAAGGGAAAAGCTTATGTCACTGCGATCATTCATGAAGGAAAGCCATACTTCAGGGACAGCTGCACAGGTTATGAATCAAGCCTTTACACAACAACCCTTGATGATATGGCCTACAGGGTGACCACAAACTGGGACAAGGATCCGAGCGGTGACGGTCTCTATAAAAACTGCATCTACATCAGGCACAACCCGTACCCGTACAGGGAACTCAGAACTACCGTATTTCTTCCCGACATCAAGTTCGACGGCTGTGAGAATGGCGCAGACCGGCTCCTGTTTACCGGCGGCATGATGATGCTGATAGGTGTATTCTTCTTTTTTGCGGCTGAAAAAACTCCGCTCCAATCCTTCCTTGCCTTCTTCATAGTAGGTCTGGTCTTCTTCATTCCGGGCCTGCTCATACGCATACCATACAACATAACTTCCCGTTTCTGGCGCTGGGAAAAAAGGGTCGACAAAAGGAAAAAATATAAGATCACAATGACGCTGAACGGAAACACCTGCGAGCTTAAGGATAAAAAGACGCTCAAGCAGAAACTGGATGAATTCTATTCGACTAACGGCAGGTACGATATAGAGGTGGATCCTCCGATGGCAGGCATCGCAGCGTACAGCGCTTACTACGATACGAACCGGAATTTCTACGTGTACACCTTCAAAACGATCACCGACGACAAGGTCACATACAGATACTTTTCCTGCATAGGAAGATCACGCGAGGACCTCGTGCAGATAACCAATCTCCTAAAAAGAAAACGAATCTCACTCAGGGACTACGGATTCGAAAAATCCTGGGAGTGGGAAAACCCCATGATCGAGTTTCCGCACAATTAAGGAGGGAATATGGATTACAGTTCTTATGAGGTTTATCCTTTTGAAAACTCCAGCACCTTCAACATGTCCACCGGATACAAGGAAAGAAGCTACCAGCCGCACTGGCATTCCTACGGTGAGATCATCATGGTCGGTCCCGGCAAAAAGAACATCTACACCGTCGGAAAGAGCACATACGAGCTTGTGCCCGACGACTTCGTGATCATCTGGCCGATGGAAATGCATTCGATCGTCGATGCGGACAGAAAGGATGCTCTCGTCATACAGTTTTCCAATGCATTCATCAATTCCCTCTTCGACCTTCGAAGGATAATGCACCTTTACCGAAACCTTCACATCATCTGTATCCATGCTCATCCCGAGCTTGCCGCAAAGCAGAAGGTCATCGCAATGAAAATGAAAGAGATCTTCTTCTCCGATGCGGCGGACAGGGAACTCAAATGCTGCATGCTCTTAATGGAATTCATGATGAACCTCGATGAATACAGAACGGAGCTGTCTCCCGAAAACGGGGAAGCCGAAAGGTACGGATACGAGGACGATGTGATGAGACGAATGATCTCTGTCACAGACTATATCAAGAATAACCTTACGGCAGACGACCTTTCACAGGGAACAATGGCCGAGATGGCAGGCATAAGCAGGGATTATTTTTCCAGAATATTCAAGAATGTCACAGGCATGAACTACAGCAAGTGGCTGAACATGATAAGACTTGAAAAAGCAACGGAGCTGCTCACCGATGAAGAACGAAGCCTCACTGAGGTTGCGATGCTGTCGGGCTTCCAGAGCATACCGAGCTTTAACCGCGTATTCCACGAAGAAAAGGGAATGGCTCCCGGAGAGTTCAGATCTCTCTTTGCGGGAAAGAATAAATAAACAAAAAACAAGGGGACGCCTGATCGTCCCCTTGTTCTATGGAAGAAATGATGAAAGAAAAGTTTTATATATCATACTTTCAGACCACCTTAGCGTAGTCTTCAGCATATACCCTGAGTCTGTAAACGGGGTGTGATCCCGCGATAGCGTCTCTGTCTTCCTTTATCTCATACTCAATGTGCCGGCTCTCAAGCTTATCGATCATTTTTTCCTTCTGCTCTTCCGATCCGAGATAGATGGTTGCCTTCTTGCTGAAAAGTTTCATTGTATTCTCCTCCTTATTGGAAAGTGATTGTTTGTTCTTTACAATACGGAGTTTATCCCATCTAAGGAAAACGTTCTTCTCGTTTTTCGGAATGTGAAATATCATTTTTTGCATTTTACGGATGCAAAAATCCGCGTTTCATACAATGACTCTGATAAGGATCATGTAAATGACGGTTCCTGCCAGAATGCTTATTACGGGGTTTCTTTTCCATGCCTGCAGTGCCACTACGGATGCGCCGGCTGCAAGCTCCGGAATCCCGAACGGATGAGAAAGGAACGATACGTCCTTGAGGCAGTAGATGACAAGAAGCCCTATTATGGCCTGCGGAAGAACCCTTCCGAGATACGAGATATATGCGGGCGTTTTCTTTCCGAATATCAGAAAAGGAAGAAATCTCAGAGCCATGGTCGTAAGTGCCATTGCCGATACAAGAACAGCTTCTCTCATTTTGTCCTGCCCTCCCTTCCTCTTATAAGGGTAAGAACCAGGGTGATAAGCAGCATCGAAGGGATCAGGAAATTATCGGCTCCCAAAAGTGCAAGACAGACAAGAGTGCAGAGCAGACCCGTAAGTGCGGGAACGTGATCCTTCGTAGTGATCCACTGCTCCGTAAACGATGCGATGAAAAGTGCCGTCATGGAAAACTCGATCCCCGCCGTGGAAAAAGGAAGCACAGCCCCGAGAAGGCTTCCGAGCACACTTCCGATAACCCAGTAGGAATGATTAAAAAGTGATACGAAGAAACGGTATCCGTTATCCGTTTCCTTATCTTCGCAAAGAAGGGAATAGGTCTCATCGGTCAGCGCGAAGATCATGTAGGGCTTAAACTTTCCGGCATTCTTATACTTGTCGATCATGGATATGCTGTAGAAAAGATGTCTTGCATTTACCATTA
>JAGCRJ010000365.1 GCA_017964745.1 Lachnospiraceae bacterium | reverse complement strand
GCTGCAAAACCTGTTACTGTTAGCAAGCCAGCTGAAAAGCCTGCTCCGAAACCTGCGGTGAAACCTGCTTCGCCACCGCCCCCCCCTTCTCAGCCACAGGTGAATAGTCCTGAAGCGCCTAAGACGGAGACGATCGATGTCGGCACTCCCTCAGGCAACGCTACGCCTTGGTTGATAGAGCAGCAGGACCTCTAAATCAATTGTACTGCAAATGAAAGGAGAAGATAGTTATGGCACTGAAAGCCATGGTATTCATAGATGGTAGCTGGCTCTATAGGAGCCGTTCGACGGTATTCGCAAAGTTAGGCGAAGAGAATTTCGAGGTCGACTATGCGCGGCTTCCAAGAATTCTCACCGAGACCCTGGCGAATGCGATAGATGAAGACGTGTCGCTCGTCAGGACAATGTACTTTGGGACGATTCCGTCATCGCGTTCCTCTTTCAACACATCCAAGCAGCGGGCATTCTACGACATCCTTGAGAAATCATGCCACTACGATACTGAGATCGAAGTATGCGAAGGCATCAAGATCCGTTTTACGGACATAGGACATCTCCTCGGATCCGCAAGTATAGAGGTGTGGATCACCGAAGACGATAACAGCAAGAAGATAGTATTTTCCGGCGACATCGGAAATCATAAGCAGCCCCTTATAAAGGATCCCATTCCCACCACCGAAGCGGATTACGTTGTCATGGAATCGACCTACGGTGACAGGGATCATCCCGAGCCCGAAGGCGATTTCGAGGATATGCTCGCGGATATAATCCAGAAGACCTTTGATAAGGGCGGAAACGTTGTCATTCCTTCCTTTGCGGTAGGAAGAACCCAGGAGCTCCTTTATTTCCTCAGAAGGATCAAGGTCGGAAAGAAGATCAAGGGACATGAAAACTTCCCCGTATACGTGGACTCGCCCCTTGCAGTCGATGCTACCGAGATCTTCAACGCAAACCGTATGGATTGCTTTTCCGATGATGCGATGGAACTCGTAAAGCAGGGCATCAACCCGATCTCTTTTGCGGGACTCAAGCTTGCCATCACCAGTGAAGAATCCAGGGACATCAATTTCATCGAAGAGCCCAAGGTCATAATCTCCGCATCCGGTATGTGTGAGGCGGGACGTATCAGACACCACCTTAAGCACAATCTCTGGAGACCCGAGTGTACGATCCTTTTCGTAGGATATCAGGCGAACGGAACACTCGGACGTGCAATAGTAGAAGGAGCCGAAACCGTAAAGCTCTTCGGCGAAGAGATAGAAGTAAGAGCCAGGATAGAGCAGCTCAGAGGTCTTTCGGGACATGCGGGCAAGTCGGGACTTATCTGGTGGATCTCGCAGTTTACCGAAAAGCCCAAGAAGGTATTCATCGTACACGGTGAAGATTCGGTCGCAACGCAGTTTGCCGAGACACTTAAGATAGAGTACGGTCAGAGAGCCGTTGCTCCTTACAGCGGATCGGAATTCGATCTTGCAGCCGGAAGATTCACCTACGAAGCAATGCCCGTTCTCAAGGCAAAGAAGACCGCTAAACCTGCATCCGGCGTTTATGCACGTCTCGTTGCCGCAGGACAGAGACTTATGGCCATCATCAAGGGAATGGATGGATCTCCCAACAAGGAGATCGGAAGATTTGCCGATCAGATCACATCCCTCTGCGAGAAGTATGATGACAGAAAATAAAAGGATGAGTTTTATTTATGAGTTATGCAGATAAAGTATTCATAGAAACATGCAGGGATATCCTGGAGAACGGTACGAGTACCGAAGGCCAGAAGGTCCGCCCCCACTGGGAAGACGGAACCCCCGCATATACCATCAAGAAATTCGGTGTTGTGAACCGCTACGATCTGAGCAGGGAATTTCCGATCATGACCCTTCGCCGCACCGGACTTAAATCCGCAACGGATGAGATGCTCTGGATCTGGCAGAGAAAGAGCAACAATATCCATGATCTCCATTCACACATCTGGGATGAGTGGGCGGATGAGAACGGCTCCATCGGAAAAGCATACGGTTATCAGATGGGCGTTAAGCACGAATACCGTGAGGGCATGATGGACCAGGTCGACCGAGTTATCTATGACCTCAAGAACAATCCGTTCTCAAGAAGAATATTGACCAATATCTATGTGTTCCAGGATCTTCACGAGATGAACCTGTACCCCTGCGCGTATTCGATGACATTCAATGTAACGCAGAAGGAAGGCGAAGATAAGCTCACGCTCAATGCGATACTCAATCAGCGTTCACAGGATATGCTCGCTGCGAACAATTGGAACATCGTACAGTATGCTGTTCTCGTACATATGCTTGCACAGGTATGCGATATGAATGTTGGAGAACTCGTGCATGTCATTGCGGACTGCCATATCTATGACAGGCACATTCCCCTCATCAAAGAGATGATCGAAAGAGAACCTCTGCCCGCACCGAAGTTCATCCTGAATCCCGATGTTCACGATTTCTATGAATTCACCGCGGACGATGTTTCACTCGAGAATTATCAGCACCACGAGCAGATCAAGAACATCCCCATCGCGATCTGAGGTGAACGAGGGGACGGTTCTTCCGTTCACCCGGAGAGGATCGATCTGTTTGAGAATTGCGAATGCCGGTTTGACGGAATGAATAATGAGAGGTATTAAATGACTATAATTGTTGCCGCAGATAAGAACTGGGCTATCGGAAATAAGGACGATCTTCTTGTAAGGATCAAGGAGGATCATAAGAACTTCAAGGAACTTACCACCGGACATACTGTGATCCTCGGAAGAAAAACTCTTTCGACATTTCCCGGTGGACTTCCTCTTAAGAACAGGACCAACATCATCATGAGCCGTGATCCCGGATATAAGGTAGAGGGAGCAAAGGTTGCACACAGCGTTGATGAACTTCTTGAGATGGTAAAGGAGATCGATGACGAGATCTTCGTTATCGGCGGAGGCACGATCTATGACCAGCTTCTTCCCTATTGCGATAAGGCAATCGTGACCCGCATAGATCATGCTTACGAAGCGGATACCTACTTCCATGATCTCGATGCTGACGAAGAGTGGGAGATCACGAATACTTCCGACGAGCAGACTTACTTCGACCTGACCTATCATTTCGTAACCTACGAAAGAAAATAAACAGAGGGACGGTTTCCGCATCTGTTGCTTTATAGTTATTAAACTTGACCCGAGACATTCTGAACAGAATGTCTCTTTTTTGTGTCAAAAAAACATTGACACTTGTATCTGACGGATGTATAGTGTCAATAAGTAAATTGGCACATTTTGGAAATACTCTGTTGAATGAAAATGAGAATAGAAAATCTTGAAGAAGCAAAAAAGCGAATAAAGGAACTTGAAAAAGAGGTTGAAAGACTTAAAGCAGAAAATGAGCGATTACTTGGGTCTGTAGGAGGCCGTAAAAAGCATGATGATGTTTGGATGGCCTCGTATAATGATTTTTCAATAAAATATGACAATGGTATGACGATTGCTGAAATAGTTTCGGAAGGGAATATCAGCCGGAGAACAGCGTACAGGTATCTGAAATACTATAGATCAGTAAAAGAGATGCATGAAAAAGGGGATACTTAAACAAAATGGAGTTCATCTTGAGAAACATGAATTCAAAACAGTAGAGCTGTTTTTGAATCTTGGATATGATGTTGAGTTAATCCCTCCTTCCGGAATTAAAGGGTTACATATGCCGGACATTATGTTGGAAGGAATTCCATGGGAAATGAAGGCACCGTTGGGCGGAGGAAAAACTACAATAAGACATACTATGCAAAATGCCGGACATCAATCATGTAATATTATTATTGATCTTAGACGTTGCAAATTGAATCAAAATACGGCGATTAAAGATATTGAATCATATTATAAATTATCAAAGCGAATACGAAAGATGAAGGTAATAGTCAATGATTTAGAAATCATTGACTATGGTACTAAATAGTAATAATATACATATACAAGGCGTAGACCTGCGGCCACTAGAGTGCGGGGGCTGCGCCATTATTTTATGTCATAGTAAACATGGGGACAGGATGCCCCAAAGACATGGTTGCAAGTACATGGATGTACTTGCATGTCCGGGACGGCTTCCGAGTACGGTTATGGAAAATAAAAAGATATGGATCATCAGCGGGGCAATACTCCTGATATTTCTGATCCTGTTTGGAATAAAGTATTATCAGATTGAAAACAGATATGATGAAACGGACGGATTGGAGTTTCAGGCTGTGACCTCTAAAGAAAGAATGTAATCATGATAACCAAAATGGGAAGCTCATTTGAGCTTCCCATTTAATTTATTATGGTTCTTCCTCGGCAGTATCTGAGGCTTCGGTTTCCTCCGGATCTTCCGGCATCTTGAAGCCGCCGGGACAGCCTTGCGTATATCTGAAGACTTCACGCATTCTCGCATAGTAGGAGAAGAAGTGATAGCCGTAATCATCATATCTCCATCCGTATCCGTAGGGGTTGCCGGAATATACGCATATGCAGTCGGGATGAGCTTCGGCATATTCATCGAAGGCTTCGCGGGAAAGAGGATTTCCGATACAGCTGAAGCGGTCGAGATCCATATCCATTATTCCGCTGATGTCACTTGTGCGTGTATAGCTGATATTGAGAAACTTTATCGAATCCATATCCGCTATGACGGAAAGGTTCTGTAAATGGTAGCAGCTTACAAGCTCGAGCCATGTGAGATTGCTGCAGTTTGTGACGGGGGTAAGGTCAGTGAACTGTGCATCCGAAAGTATCAGGCATTCGAGGTCGGGCATATTCTCGATAAAGGATATATCCGTGATCCCGCTGTCGTGGCCGAGGTCCATATAGATGACTTCATTACAGTACTTAAGAGGTCCGGTCATGGAATCGTTGATCCCGTGAGTCATGCGGATGACCTGGTCATCGGTAAGAGCCGATTTCCAGCCCACATGTATTCTCCATACGACCTTCGTATCAGGGAAATCCGTTCTGATCCCGTCCATTACCTCATCATCTATTCCGCAGTCGTCGAGAAGGAAATATTCGCATTTATCGAGCACCTTAAGGGCCTGACGGACCGTTTCTTCGCCTTCGTTTCCGATGTCTGCCTTAATGAAGCTTACCTCGGTATCCTCCGTGGTAAGGTGTTGCTCGAACATATCGAATTCATACACGAAATGAACATCCGGAACGGTCTCTTTAAGGGCTGATACCGCTTCAAGCGAAAGAAGGGCTTCGCCTTCTTCGGGCATCAGATCGACCTCTTCCAGCTCTGGCATTCCGGCGATCTGTGTGCTTACTTCCGCGATATCTTCGGGAGTCATATCCGACAGATCAAGGAAGGTTTCGGCCTGATCGTATTCCTTTCCGAGGATGGTTACGGTTACCGGCAGTATCTCCTCGGGTTCGGGCTCGGGTTCAGGCTCGGGCTCCTGCTCTGTGGCCGTATCCGTATTTTCAGTTATATTATCCGTGTTTTCGGTGATATTTTCCGTGTTTGCGACGGGATTTTGGACTTCCGAAACCTGCGAACAGCCGCAGACGGAGAGCAGAATTGCCGCATTTATAAGTAAAAGGGATGATTTCCTGAATCTGAACATTTTAAGGTCAACCTCATAAGCGTAAATATATACAATATTGTACCAAAAACTGCGTTGTGCTAAAATATTTAAAAGTTTTTTTATTTTCTAAATTAATGAAAGAAGGCGAACAGATATGGAAAAGAAAGACATTGACTGGGGTAATTCAGGCTTTGGATACATTAAGACCGATTACCGTTATGTATCCAACTTCAAGGACGGAAAGTGGGACGACGGTGAGATCACTACCGACGATAAGGTCGTGCTCAATGAGTGTGCCGGCGTTCTTCAGTATGCCCAGACCGTATTTGAGGGCCTTAAGGCATATACCACCGAAGACGGAAGGATTGTTACATTCCGCCCCGACCTTAACGCTGAGCGTCTCAACCAGTCTGCTGCAAGACTCGAGATGCCCGTTCTTCCCGAAGGAAGATTCATCGATGCGGTTGAGAAGACCATTAAAGCTAATGCCGCATTCGTTCCTCCTTACGGAAGCGGCGCAACCCTTTACGTAAGACCTTATATGTTCGGCTCAAATCCCGTTATCGGAGTTAAGCCCGCAGACGAATATCAGTTCAGAATTCTTGTTACTCCCGTAGGACCTTATTTCAAGGGCGGCGCTAAGCCCATCGTTATCAAGGTATCCGATTTTGACCGTGCGGCACCGCACGGAACCGGTAATATCAAGGCCGGACTTAACTATGCAATGAGCCTTCATGCGATCGTTACCGCACACGCTGAAGGATTTGCGGAGAATATGTATCTCGATGCCGCAACCAGGACCAAGGTTGAGGAGACCGGCGGAGCTAACTTCCTCTTTGTCACCAAGGACGGCAAGGTTGTCACTCCCAAGTCAAACAGCATTCTTCCTTCAATTACCAGAAGAAGCCTCATCCAGGTTGCAAAGGATTATCTCGGACTCGAAGCAGAGGAGAGAGAGATCACTCTCGAGGAAGTTGCAGATATGGCAGAGTGCGGACTCTGCGGAACCGCAGCAGTTATTTCTCCTGTCGGCAAGATCAACGATCACGGCAGAGAGATCTGCTTCCCCAGCGGAATGGAAGAGATGGGACCTGTTACCAAGAAGCTGTATGATACTCTCACCGGAATCCAGATGGGCCGCATAGAAGCTCCCGAAGGATGGGTACACGAGATCAAGCTTTGATCTGTTTTTGATCTATGTTTTTAAAGCTATTCAAAGGAAAAATAGTAAAAACCGTCTGCCTGCTTGTCGCCCTTATGACCCTGTGCGGTTGCGGCGGCACGCAGGTAGTGCTGACAACAGGCTTTAACAAGGACGAGATATTTATCGTCGGCAGCGAAAGCTGCAGCATACAGGAACTGGAGATCTACCTGACCAATATCCAGAACACTTACCAGAATGTTTACGGTGAGGAGATCTGGAATGTCACCTCGGACGGCGTTACCTTCGAAGACAGTATCAAGAATACGGCACTGGCCGAACTTGCCCAGGTCAAGACACTTTACCTGATGGCAATGGACAGGGGACTTACACTCGATCCGGAAACAAAGATACTTGTAGCGAATGCCGCACGTGAGTATTACGCATCACTCAATGATGCGGAGATAGAAGCGATGGGTGCGAGCGAAGAACTGATCGAAGAAATGTATTCGCAGATCGCACTTGCCCAGAGTGCATATGATGAGATCATAGGGGATATTTCACCGGAGATATCCGATGACGAAGCGAGGTACGTAAGGGTCAGGATCATATATATGAGGACCGCATACAGAAACGGCGATTCACTGATACCTTATACCAACAGTGATTACGAGCGCGTATATGCGACCCTGAATGATATAAGAACGGGACTTCTTGACGGCACCCTTGATTTTGAAACAGAGGCTGCCAGATATAATGAAGCGGATGAAACGGTCATTTCTTTCGGCAAGGGAATGGTGGATCCTGCATTGGAGGAAGAAGCCTTTTCGCTTGCGGGTGACGAGATAAGTGACATCGTCAAAACATCCGACGGTCTGTATCTGATGCAGTGCATCAGTACTCTTGACAGGACACAGACCGATGCCAACAAGGTACTCATTACCGAAAAGCTCAGGGATGAAGCCTTTGAGACCGTGTATGATGAATACCTTGACAGTCTGATCAGGAATCTCAATACGGAACTGTGGAAGACCGTAACACTTAACACCGATCCGCAGATCAAGACGTGCAATTTCTTTGAAATCTACGATAATTATCTGGGCAGTGGGGAGACCGATGGTTAAGCGTAAATTCGTAAGTACAAGGGTTCTGCAGCCCGGCATGAAGATCGACCAGGCCATTCTTGACAAGACGGGCCGTGAGCTCATTGCCAAAGGCGCATATCTTGACGACTTTCAGATAGAATATCTTCAGAAAAAATCCATAGGCGGGATATATGTAGCTGAGGGAGAACCTGATCCCGAAGAGATACATTCGCTTGAAGCGAATCTTCCCGCATATACCAAGGAATTAATTGAAAAAAGCCGTGTAGAGGATAAGAGCAAGGTCACCCTGAGCCACGAGGTTATCAAGCGTGTAGGTGAGGGTGTTCAGTTCCTGTACGACAATGTCGAATCCGAGAATTTCCTTGAAGCGACCAATAACGTAACCGGTGAACTTGTCAAAGCGATAGAATCCAATAACGCGATCGCTGTCGATATCAACCTCATCAAGGTAAGTGACGAATACACCTTCAAGCACAGCGTTGATGTTGCGACGATGGGAATGATCATCGGAAGGAATTACGGACTTACTGCCGAAGAGATAAGGGATATAGGTGTTTCGGGACTGCTTCACGATCTCGGCAAATCCAATATTCCTCTTGAAATACTCAATAAGCCCGGCAAGCTTGATGATGATGAATTCGCTCTTATGAAACAGCATTCCCTGTTCGGTTTCAAGATACTCAAGGAAAAGAATGCGTTCACCGACGAAATAATGAAGGGTGTGCTACAGCATCACGAGAAGATGAACGGCAGGGGATATCCACTCGGTGTATCGGGAGAATCCATTAGCAAATTCGCAAAGATCCTTTCCGTAGCCGACATCTATGATGCTCTTGTCACGGAAAGACCGTATAAAAAAGGCTTCCCTAAAAGAGAAGCCCTTGAAATGATATTCGGTATGTCCACGGAACTCGACAATAAGGCGATATCAAGCTTTATGAATTCCGTCATCATATTCCCGGTCGATTCCTATGTAACGCTTTCAAACGGGGAGACCGGCAAGGTCGTTGCCAACAATCCAGGTTATCCGATGAGGCCCGTCGTCATCGGTTTCAAGACCGGAAAGAAATATAATCTGCTCGAAGATATAAACTGTGCTTCGATGGTGATTGAGTAAATATCAGCTTGTAAAGAAGCTGATATTTTCTTTTAGGTCGTTTGCAAGTACGCGGAGCTGGCCTGCGGATTCCGTTATCAGGCTGAAGGTTGCGTTCAGCTCCTCCATGGCCGCATTTGTCTCCTGGGTCGATGCGGCATTTTCTTCCGATACCGCCGAAAGCTCCGTAATGATCGTCACAAGTGATTCCTTGGATGTCATAAGGTTCTTAATCTGCTCGGAGATCTCTTCGGTCTCCTGTGCGATGGAATTTACTTCCTCAGCCATTTCCTCGACATCACGTCCTGTCTCATCTATGTGTTCATTCTGCTTTTCGAATCCCACATTCATCTTCTCGATGATCTCAACGGATTTTTGGGATTCTTCAACGAGGTTGCTTACTATCTTGGAGATCTTGACTGCGGCATTTCCGGACTGGTCCGCAAGGTTTCCGATCTCTGTTGCAACAACCGCGAAGCCCCTTCCGGTTTCACCTGCCCTTGCCGCTTCGATCGATGCATTAAGGGAGAGGAGATTGGTCTGCGATGAGATGTCGGTGATTATCTTCGAAGCCTGTGAAATGCTTCCTACCGCTTCGTTGGTTGCGGAGATCTGTGCATGGATATCCTTCATATTGCCGATGACTTCCTTGTTCTGGTCAAGCAGTATACGCATGGTAGCCATCGTCTCGTTACATTTTTCCTTCATGCTCTCTGTCTTGGCTGTGAGAGCTTCGATTATCGCGTTGATGGATGCGATATTCTTTTCTATCTCCGTAGTGTTGTTGGATGCGACTTCAACGCTTTCGGCCTGGTTTATGGCACCCTGCGATATCTCTTCGACAGCCTGTGATACCTGATTCGATGCGACCGTAGCCTGATCGGAAGAATCCGAAAGGTCGGAGCCCGATGCGGTTAGCATATCGGACATATCCTTGGTACGTACGATGATCTCCCTGAGTTCATCGGAAAGATTCTTTGCTGCCTTGTGGATCTGTCCGAGTTCGTCGCGTCCCATATCTTTCTCATCGGGGAAGTTATGCGTAAGATCTCCCGCCGCAAGCGCATCAAGGGATGCGGTAACGCTCTTGATGGATGCATTTATCTGTCTGAGTATGAGAAGAATAAATGCTATAAGTGCGGCTATGACGATCGCGTAGATGACGGAATATGTGATGATGGAAGCACGGTTCTGCGCCACAAGCTCGGCACGCTTCTGCTCGGACCAAACTTCCGTTATCTGCTGCATATTGTCGAGATGTCTTCTTGCGGTCTTGAAGGTGGTCTGGTAATGGAACCATGAACCGGTATCGGTTTCTATATCATACTGCTGGTCCCATCTTTCAAAGGATTCCTGAAATGCCGCATATGCTTCCTCGAAGGTTTCTTCATCTTCTTCACATTTGATTCCTCTGTAGAGAAGCTCGTCCGTAGATGCGATGGCGGCTGCTTCGGCTGCACAGTCAATAACCAGCTGTTTGTTCTCATGGTACTCCCTGAGAGCGGTCGGAGTCATGCTCTCGAACATGCTCGTAGTACCGTGAAAGTCGTAATAGAATGTAGCGTTGCTCAGTGTCTGATACAGACTTCTGTCGGCACTCAGCAGATTGCTGTTTATCTTATAGAGATTATCGTAATAGACACCGGTGACATCCTCTTCGGTTTTGGAAACAAGGATGCCGGTCATAAGCACGGAAACAATGATAGCAATTATAAGAGGAATGGAAAGTGCGAAGAGCTTCCATCTCATTTTTACGTTTTTTAATGCGTTCATACTTTTGCCCTCTTTTTTACGGAAATCATGATTAAAAGAAAACGTTTCCCGGATACGTTCATTATCCATTAAAAAGGGAGTGTATGTCTACCAAAAATAAAAATTTAACAAAAAAACCGGCCGGTCACATGACCGTATAAACCCAGTCGGATCTGACCGATCCTTTGCCTTCGACGAACCATCTGTGTTCCCTTTCGGAATAGAAGACAAAGGCATTCTTCCCGCATATCCTGCAGGTGTATCTGATGCCTGTTCCTCCGCCTCCGACGGATACGGCACGGCATACGTTCAGAACCTTGTCCACACGGAATCTGGTTCCGTCCGTCCATGATATCTGTATCGGTTCGATCCGGCCGTCTTTATCAAATTTTGCCGTGACATCCACGTATACCTTACTCATCCGTTCCTCCGAACATATGTTTGTATATGCATTCTATATTCGTATCCCGCAAGGTTCAATCGAACAGTTTATTAATTTTATCTTTTAAGCAAGGTACGATATAATAAATGATGTGCGAATTTAAAGGAAATAACAGGTTTAAAGAATGGTTTTTGAGATCCTTAAAGAATGCTTTCTGAGAATGTATCATGTTCTTCCGGCATTGCCGGCAGAACGTGTTAACGCTCTGTATATACTTGCCGGTCTGATGATCGCCGGACTGCTTGCCACCATACTTCTCAGGGTAAGAAAGGCTGTGCGTTTTCTTCCTGCGGCGGTAAGTCTTCTGACAGCATCGGCGGTTCTTGTGATCTGCATCTTTTATCCCGGTCTTGAACTTCTGTATGCGCATCCCGCAGGTAACCCCGCGGAAAAAACCGATGCGTTTCTGGCAGCGGTAAATGAGGGACGTATCGCCGATGCGTACGGAATACTCAGCGGAAGTGACGTAACGGAGAACTTCGGAGCGGCGGGAGCACAGGCGGTATTCGGTGATGATACGGCCGCAATGTACTACAGCTTCCTTGCGCAGAACTTCAGATGCGAATATACGGGAGAGATGAGTGTGACCGACCTGAGGGCTTATGTTCCCGTCAGGATCAGATACGCGGATCTTCAGGATGCGTCCGCAAGGATAGGCGATGACTTTGACGTGCAGCTTGACCGCATAGTACAGGCCAATGCAAGGAAGGATGTTTACGGAGATGACGATTCCTACGAAGGATGGGTCATCGAGCAGGCGTACGCAGATGCTTCCGCGGATGTTCTTCTGGGTGAACCGGCCGAGTGCTTCAGGGATATAGTAATAAGTCTTTCTTTTGCCGATGGGCAGTGGATGATCGATACATCGGAAGAGCTTCTGGACATACTCGGCGGATGCGTGTGCGCGGGACCTTCATCCGAAAAGAACCTTTCGGAGAAGATCGCACTGTATGCCAACAATTCCAAATCAACCATCCTCGCGGATCTTGTATATATCCCCAAGCTTTATTCGATACCCGAGGATGCGCTCAGCGGATACGAGCCCTGCGATGATAAATATCATGAGCTTGAGGATCCTTATCTTATCGGCGATGCGATCGCAGGCAGCGAGCATCTTATAAAGGGTGCGGACCTTGTGTTTGATCCCGGCGTCACTTTTGCGACGGGACAGAGAATATACTATTACGCGGACGATTCGATATTTGCGATCGTGTGGAAGGAATACTGCAATAACTGCTACTGCAATTTTGCGGAGGTATTCATATCCGATCCCAGCCAGCTGAAAAGAAAGATAGCGGGAGATACCTACGGATATCCGACACAGCTGTATGCTTCTTCGATGGCGGCACAGGCGAATGCAGTTGTCGCGATGAACGGGGATTTCTACAAGTTCAGGCCTCTCGGTATCTGCGTATATGACAGGGTCGTATACAGATGTGAGGCTGCAAGCCTTGATACATGCTTTTTCGATACGCACGGAAATATGATCTTTTCCTATGCGGGAGAGCTCACCGATAAGGATGAAGCGCAGAGGTTCGTCGACGAGAATGATATTCTTTTCTCACTTGCTTTCGGTCCGGTGCTGATAGATAACGGTGTGCCGAAGGAAAACCTTAATTACCGCATCGGAGAGACCATGCAGAGATACTCGCGTTCCGCAATCGGTCAGCTCGGGGAGAATCACTATCTCCTTATGACCATTGGACATGTATATCCCTACAAGGAATGCTGCACTCTCAAGGGAGCCCAGGACATAATGCTTCTCAAGGGATGTGTGAACGCTTATACGCTTGACGGAGGACAGACAGCCGAACTGATATGGAGGGACAAGCCATACAGTTACGTTGACTGGGGAGTCGAAAGAACGATAAGCGATATCATATATTTTGCGACAGCTGTACCGGAGGACGAGCAATGAATCTTGAAACCGTTACAGCAGTATACTCCGGGAATCTCAGGATAGGATACGGCATCATCATAGCCGTAATGTCGTTTATATCTTCATGGTGCCTGACATGCTGTATTGCGTGTGCCGGAAAAGGAGAGCTTAAGAAGCGCGTAAGACGTATTGCGTCGCTTGTGATATATGCACTTTCCTCGGTCATCCTTGCGGGATTTTTCGGACGACTCATTCACTGGTACAGTCACTACGAAAGCTATGAGAGCTTTTCGAAAGCATTTGTGAGTGTCTCCGGAAGATATCACGAGGCCGGCATTATGCTTGGATTTATAATTTCGGCTGCGCTGTGTGCTCTGTTATCCGAAAAGGAATTACGCGGAAAGATGATGGCTGCATGCGCATCCGGGCAGATGCTTTTTATGACGCTTGTGTCGCTTGTTTCGATGTTCAGTGACTCGGACAGAGGGAAAGCGGTGATAACGGACCCTGCATATCAGGGACTTCCTTTCAGCTATATCACATACCTGTCTGACGGAACCGGTCAGTACAGGACGGCGGTATTTTTCTGGAAGTTCATGCTGCTCGGGATCGTAACGGTCATTTCCCTCATACTGTATT
>JAGCRJ010000364.1 GCA_017964745.1 Lachnospiraceae bacterium | reverse complement strand
CTTCTTTTCTTTACGAAGTTCGATCAGAATAATATAAATAACGACAAGCCCATCTATACGCAGGCACAGCTCGATGAGGAGATCCAGGCGGCAAGGCTTTCGGCGGACCAGAGAGTAAGCGATGCTTTCGATTCCGGATTCGAAGAGGGCAGAAGGACAACCCTTACAAGCCTCATGGAAAACCTCGTTTCCACCGGCTCCAGCATCACGAGCCTCAGACCCTTCTATCCCGACAAGGTCATTGTTGTGAGCAACGGCACCTTTAATTTCGTCGATATCAACACATCGCTCAAGCTCACCGACCTTAAGCAGGAAAACTTCGTTACCGATGTCGACGGCGTCATGAGCTATGTTGTCGACGGCGAGACCCTTTCCTACAAGGGAATCGATGTTTCCTCATACCAGGGTGCGATCGACTGGAACCAGGTCCGTGCGGACGGCGTGGATTTCGCCATCATCAGGACCACGCTCCGCGGATACGGAACGGGACGCCTTGTCGAGGATGAGAACTTTGAAGCCAATATGCAGGGCGCACTTGCGGCCGGCATCCACGTGGGCGTATACGTCTTCTCACAGGCGATAACCGAGGAAGAGGTAATAGAAGAGGCACAGTCCGCAATCGACGCTCTTGCGCCTTACGGAACGGGATATCCCATAATAATCGACGTCGAGAGGATCTCGGGCTCACAGGGCAGAATGGATGCCCTTACACCCTCCGAAAGGACCGATATGATAGTCAAGTTCGCGGAGGTCGTTTCGAACGCAGGATACAAGCCCTACGTTTACTACAACACCGAGATGAGCATAATGTATGTCGATCTCACCAGACTCGAGCATATCCCCAAGTGGTATGCCTCATATTCATCGGATTTCTTTTATCCCTATGACATTGATATCCTTCAGTATTCCGCAACCGGAAGAGTGAAGGGAATTACCGGCGATGTCGACATGGACATCTGCTTCAGGCCTTTCTGGGATTAAGATAAATATCATCACGGCCATGCCGTAAAGGAGTTCAGGATGCTTAAGCAAGTATCGATCTATGCTGAGAACAAGAAGGGACAGATGGAACACATAACAGCTGTTCTTGCAAAGGAAAACATCAATATTCTCGGCTCCGTAACCAATGACAGTGCAGAATTCGGTATCATCAGACTGGTGACCACAGAGCCCGAAAAGGCTTTTGCGGCACTCGAAAAAGAAGGATATCACTGCAGACTCAACCCCGTCCTTGCCGTAGAGGTGACCGACGAGGTAGGTAATCTCAACAAGCTCCTCAAAGCACTCGATGAGAGCAATATAAACCTTGATTACCTCTATCTTTCCTTTAACAGAGAGACCGGAAGACCCATCATGGTATTCCACTGTGACGGACCTTTCGAGGTTGAGGACTGCCTCAGATGTAAGGGCTTTATCATGACGGAGAACCTTTGATGAGGACCATGGAGTTCAAAATGGAACGTCCCGGAAAGCTTTCCGAGGGACAGACCGTTTATATCTGGGAGGGAGAGCTTCCCAGTAACTACTACTACACCGCAGGGATCCCCGAGGATATGTCGCTCGCCATGAGCCCCAATATCCCCTTCCGTAAGAGACTTAAGTCAAAGGAAGGAACCGTGACCGCGATCAGTGAAAACCCCAAGGGCTTCTACATCACGGTAAGCTTCGACGAGGATGAACCGGAATAAAATAACAGGTTACAGTTAATCAAAAACCGCGTATTTATAAGGAGTGTAACACATGCAATTTATTTCAACGGAAAATGCACCCGCAGCTATCGGCCCCTATTCACAGGGAGTCGTAACAGGAAATCTTCTCTTTGCATCGGGCCAGATCCCCATCGTCCCTTCGACCGGCAAGGTCATCGAGGGCGGCATTGTTGAGCAGACCACCCAGGCATGCAGGAACGTAGGAGCGATCCTCAAGGCTGCAGGATCCAATTACGACAAAGTGGTCAAGACCACCTGCTTCCTTGCAGATATGAACGATTTTGCGGCATTTAACGAGGTATATGCCAAGTTCTTCGTAGTAAAGCCCGCAAGAAGCTGCGTAGCTGTAAAGGACCTTCCCAAGGGAGTCCTCTGTGAGATCGAGGTAGTTGCAGAGACTTTCTGATAAGCCGGGACCCGTTACTGCTGAACGGTAAATGAGATGTCCTTGGATGTAAGGAACTGTCTGAAGGCTTCGTCCCAGATCTCTTCTGCGGATCTGTCAAGAACGAAGCTGTCATAAGAAGTGCCGGTCATGATGTTCACGGCACCGTTTTCAAAGCGGATATTAACGACAAGAGCTCTGAGGCCCGTATTAGCGGCTTCAGGGTTCTTTTTTTGCATGAGGGCATTCATTGCCTCGCTCTTAAGGCAGAGGGTCAGCCTGAGCGAAAGAGGGGTGTTCTTACCCTTTACGGACTCAAAAATAAGAGGGCGGATCTCGCTCCAGGAAATGAACTCCTCAGAATGCGAAATACGTTCCTCTTCGGTGTAGAAATCGGGATGGATACGGCCGTTCACTGTATGAGTGACGGCTGTTATTATATTAGCTTCCTGTAAAAGGAAAGAGTCGAAAGCATCGGATACGAGCAGCTTTCCCATGAAGTCCTTTGAACTGTCGATAGCAAGTAATACCACGTGTTATCCTTTCCGCGTGTACTGTTTTACCTGCCCCTTGGCAGCGTGGTTTAAGATCACTCTTTTGCCGTTGGTCATAACAGCGATGCCGGGACGGGTCACCGTCTTGATGCAGTTGCAGTTTATGATCGTGTGATTGTTCGCGTAGATGAATTCGGGGTGCTTGTCTCCGAGCGACCTTCTGAAGAGCCAGAGCTGGCCGATGCTCTTAAGGATGCGGCCGTCTTCAAGGCATACATAGGTGTCGGTGTCCTTTTCACGGGCATAAATAACATCTGTAACCTTTGCGTAAACGGTCTCCATGAGGTCCCTGAGCTCTATGGTATCGGGTGCGGCTTCCTTAATCTTCTTGGCCTGCTCGATGACCGCTCTGAGCTCATCCACTTTGATGGGCTTATCCAGGAAAAGGGTGTTCTCCGGGAAATCCTGCTTCCTGTAATCCACATCCGAACAGCAGAGGACAAAAGGGGCGGTTGCTCCTTTTTCTATGAGCGCATTTACGATCGCAAGGGAATCCATGCCCTCGGACCTGCACATATCTATGAAAAAGAGATCGTAAGCCTTGGGATGGGAGAGCATTACTGTGGGATTTCCGTAGGAATCCACGAAATACATGCTCGAAGAATCATCCTCCTTGTCGGATTCCCTTCCGAGAAGTCTTTCCATCTGGTGCCTGTCGGCAAAATTGTCATCACATACTGCGATATGCATACTTAAATACCTTAGAAACAGCGGGACGGTTCCCCTGTTTCGTTTTCCCCCGGTCATAAGAAGCGTAAGGACGATGCCTTACAATTTGCAACAATTACGGACGGAAGTATTATACTCCCGTCCGCGAAATTATAAACCACTAAATTTTACTTGTTAACGCTGAGAGGATCGATTCCTGCTTCCTGCTGCTTCATTGCGCGGACCTTGGTTGAAAGTCCGAAGAGATTGATGAAGCCCTCTGCATCGTGGTGATCGTAAAGGTCGCCGGTGGTGAAGGATGCGATCGACTCGTTGTAGAGTGAGTAAGGAGAGGTCTCGCCTGCCTTGATGATGTTGCCCTTGTAAAGCTTGAACTTGACTTCACCGGTCACATACTTCTGGGTGCTCTCGATGAATGCCTGCTCTGCCTCGCGAAGAGGGGTGAACCACTTTCCTTCGTAAACAAGGCTTGCGAACTTTCCGCCCATTTCCTTCTTGAACGCATAGGTG
>JAGCRJ010000363.1 GCA_017964745.1 Lachnospiraceae bacterium | reverse complement strand
GGAAAAGTCTATTTTCCCAGACTGGCTGTTCCGGTTGCAAACGGATTGCTGAATATGATGAAGTGCCTTATTCAGCTCGTTGTGTGTGCCGGTGTGTGGGCCTATTACCTGATACGCGGAGACGTGGTTTTTACGGGACCTGCGCTTTTGGGAATGATACCGCTTCTGCTTTTGTCTTCATTTATGGGAACTTCCCTGGGAATGATCATCTCCTCACTGACAGTTAAATACAGAGATCTGGGACATGTGGCGGGAATCGGTGTTCAGGGGCTTATGTATGTTTCTCCGGTTCTTTATCCCGTTTCACAGCTTTCTCCTATACTTAAGCGTATCGTTTATCTCAACCCGATGTCTGCTTTTGTTGAAGCTTTCAGATACTGTCTTACCGGAACGGGCAATATCTACTGGCCCGGAATGGTATACGGAGTAGTCTTTTCAATCGTGATAACCATGATAGGACTGATCCTGTTTGGAAAAACTGAAAAGAATTTCGTTGATATCGTATAAAGGATAAGAGGAGAGTAACGGTGCTGTTTAGTTTGATAATACCTGTTTATAATACCGAAAAGTACCTGCAGGAATGTCTGGATTCGGTTGCAGCGCAGGATTTTGATGATTTCGAAGTGATCCTGGTTGACGATGGTTCCACGGATGGCTGTCCCGCAATATGTGACAGATTTTGTGAACAGTTCAATGGGCGTGCGGGACGGAAAAGTACCGCTAAAGTCATCCATCAGAAAAATGCCGGACTATCGGGTGCCCGCAATCGCGGGATCAGTGAAGCTTCCGGAGAGTGGCTCTGGTTTGTGGACAGTGATGACTGGATACCTTCCGATGCGCTTGATGTACTGCATGAAAGAATGCGCTATGCCAAGGGCGAGCAGTATGTATTTGAATATATCAAGACAGATGCAAACAGACAGAATGAGGAACGCGTTTATTTCAGAGTCGAACAGGAAGCATATAGGTTGCCCGATGAAAACGCACTTCTTTCACATCTTGCGGACAGGCTTTTTGATTACAGGGATGGTTGGGAGGCACCTACCAGACTTTACAGAAGAGATATCGTATTAAGTAATGATCTGCGATTTTACGAGACGGAATTCAATTTCGGGGAAGATCTGTGTTTTGCGGCAGAATATTCACTGTGCATCCGGTCCACGGTGATGCTTGTAAATTATCTGTATTATTACAGACAACAGAATTCTTCCATAATGCATACATTGGATCAAAAGACTATTCTTCCCAGGCTGACCATTTTATTGGAACATGTATTCAGAGAAGCCGTGCGGTTGAAGAAAAATATCGTAAGCAGTAACTTTGATAAGATCTGTCTTTCGTCCTTCGGCAATCATATAAAGAATAAACTGAATGAACTGTCCGACGAAGAGGTCCGCAGCGAGATTCTGGATGCAGCTAAAAATCCTGTGATCGGAAAATATATCTCAGCCGTATCTTCCCAGCTGGAACAGGTGTTGCCTGAAAGGCGAAAAGGTTAGTGCTGTAACGGATGCACAGGTTTGCAAAATTATAATTTGGATAAGATTCGAAAAGAAACGAAGGGTCTATTATGGATGATGTGATTTTAAAGGTTTCAAATGTCGGAAAAGATTATGTGCTCGGAACTGTGACCGGCGAAACCCTGAAAGATGCCGTAAAGAGGCAGGCAAATAAAAAAACAGGCAAACTTCATAACGAAAGCTTCACGGCATTGAATGATGTTTCATTTGAAGTAAAGCGCGGAGAGACTCTCGGAATCATAGGGTCAAACGGTGCGGGAAAATCAACACTGTTAAAACTGATCTCGCGTATCACAAGTCCCACGAGAGGAAAGATCTGCATTAACGGAAAGGTGGCCAGTCTTCTGGAGGTCGGAACAGGTTTCCATCCTGAACTTACGGGAAGAGAGAATATCTATCTGAATGGCTCGATCCTTGGTATGACCATGAAAGAGATCGATTCCAAGATCGATTCCATTATCGCTTTTTCCGAGTGCGGACGTTTTATAGACACACCTGTAAAAAGGTATTCTTCGGGAATGTATGTAAAGCTGGCATTCTCCGTGGCGGTTCATCTTGATGCGGACATTCTGATCATGGATGAAGTTCTGGCTGTAGGAGATGTGAAGTTCCAGCATAAGTGCCTTAAAAAGATGCGTGAGATCGCAACTCAGGAAAACAAAACGATCCTTTATGTCAGCCACAATATGGGAACTGTCAGAAGGCTTTGCCAGCGCTGTATCATACTTGATCATGGCACACTTGTTTTTAACGGTGACACTGAAGAGGCCTGTGACCGCTACTTTGGCAATGAAAGTGTTAAAACCGAAAAATTCGTGGATTTTTCGGATTATGTAAGGCCGGGATGGCTCGGCAGGGAAGACGTAAGGCTTATAAGTGCAGAGTATGAAAATGAAGACAGTGAGATCACCGGAACGGAAGAACTGGAGATCAAACTCAAATGGAGAGTTCTCAAAGACGTTGTAAAAGTCGGAGTCAGGGTTGAGATCAACGATCAGGAAGAAAGAGCTTTTGCAACGAAGGTGTTTTATAACCTGATCGAGGGTGCCCCGGGTGATACCGGTGAGAGTGTCATCAAGCTGGATCTGTCCCAGGTGAAGAACGGGGAATACAAGACATTTTATACCGTATTTGCCATGGAACAATTTGGTGAAGGCGCGGATCTTGACTGCGTAAAGGGATTGGATATTGTGATACATCGCGAAGAACATGAAGACTCAAGACTCAACTGGCATAATTCGGCTTGGGGAAATATTGAGTTGATGTAACGGACGATCCATCACTCAGTCACCGGTCACATATATTTGAGGTTCAGGATGAATAAGAATGTATTTGTTTTTTCAACGGATGATAATTACACTGTTCCGACATATGTAGCGATTCATTCATTGATGAAGCATTCAAATCGGGATGAAGAATACTGTGTGTATATTCTAATTTCAAAAGATCTCAGTTCCGACTGTAAGGATCTGATCGATTCCATCAGCCGTGATTTTCAGAATCTTTCCCTGTCATTTATTAATATGGGGAATTCATTTTCTGATACAAAGCTTGTGATAAAGCATACCACTTTGCCGTCAATGTACAGATTATTGCTTCCGGAACTGCTTCCGGACAGTGATCGCTGCGTTTATATAGATGGTGATATCATTGTTACAGGTGACATGGCATCTGTTTTTGATATTGACATAAGCGATCATTATTTCGGTGCTGTTCGCGATATCGAAGCTATGCCGTATATCAGCAAATTTGACTATTCATGCGATCGTCCCGATCCGTCCGGATATGTTAATTCCGGTATGTTATATATGAATCTGAAAAAGATGCGGCAGGACGATCTGGTCTCTAAATTTCTGGAACTGTCAAAAGAGCGTCTGTTCTTCGGTGATCAGGATATCCTGAATATTGTATGCAAGGACAATATCAAATTTCTTGAACTGAAATATAACGTTCTTGTCAAATATCGCTTCGTAAACCACAAACAGGATCATTACAGCGATTTCGTAAATCAATATTTTCAGACTTCCGAAATACATGAAGCAATTGATACGCCGGTGATGATACATTATGCACAGCCGACCAAACCCTGGCAATGCAGGTATGTTTACAAAGGAGATATCTGGTATGGATATATCCGCAAGAATATAAATAAGGATATATACAGTAAATATATCTTACCGTATATAAACAGCCATAAAGCAGATCGTAAGGTTTCCGGGAAGCTGTTCAGGCACTGGATACTGTATAAAGCGGGAATTTTGAAGCCCTTATTGAATCTTCAGCATAAACTTTGATCCGGATATTAAGAGATGCCGACTATCAGCAATACCTCCACTCAGACAAATACCGAATCCGGCCTCCGGACCATTCCCAGGATTATTCATTACTGCTGGTTTGGAATGGGTGAACTTCCCGCTGAAATTGAGGAATGTATAAACAGCTGGAAAGTACTTAAGGACTATAAGCTTATCAGATGGGACGAGAGCAATTGTTCTTTTGATGAGAATGACTTTGTAAAAAAAGCTTACTCGGAGAAAAAATATGCTTTTGTCTCAGACTACTACAGATTAAAAGCATTATATGAGTATGGCGGTATCTATCTTGATACCGATGTGATCGTAAAAAAAGAACTGGATCCTTTATTGAATAATAACGTTCTTCTGGGATTCAGCTATAATTGCTGCATCGGTACCGCAATGATCGGTGCCGCAAAAGGAAGTGATCTCATCGCTTCGCTTTTATCCATGTATGATAATACAATCTTCACCGATACCAAAAGTGATCTTCAGCTGGTTGAGAAGGATGGTAAGTTCTGCATATCCGATTACGTAACAAATAACTACTATATCACATGGTATGCTCTGAAAAACTATCCGGAATTCAAGCTCAATAACCATTATCAGGAATTATCGGATTTTACCATATACCCCAAAGAATATTTTGAGATCGGTTCTCTGACGGGCAAACATTATACGATTCATCTGAATACAGGTTCCTGGAGAACCAAAGCAAAAGAATCAAAATCATTCAAAGACAAAATAAAACTGTTTCTTTCAGGACATCCTGCGGCATTTGAGCTGATTCAGATAATTATCAGAAAACCTCGATATTACAAAAAAAATAAAAGTATTCCTTTTTACAGATATTCACAGGCTCAGAAATATCATAAGGAACTTCCTGATTTATAATTTTTGCATTTTCATACACCCCCTGCAAATACACAGGGGGTATATATATTGGATCATAAAGGGAAAAGAATTAATTCGTTCATAAGGAAGGAATCGGAAATATGAGCAGTGATCTTGGAAAAGTAAGTGTGATCGTTCCGGTATATAATGTTGAAAAGTATTTTGACGAATGCATCAATTCCATATTGCATCAGACTTACCGGAATCTTGAAATAATAATTGTTGATGACGGAACAAAAGACAACTGCGGAAAGAAAGCAGATGAATACGCAAAACAGGACGAACGGATAACAGTCATTCACAAAGAAAACGGTGGCCTGGCCAGGGCCAGAAATACCGGAATGGAACATGCAACGGGCGAATATTACTGTTTCATTGATTCGGATGATTATATCGAACCGGAATATGTTGAAAAATTGCTTAACGCACTGATCAAACATGATGCAGGGATGGTTTTCTGCAATTATTATTCCTGTTATCCGAATAAAAACATACCCAGTCACAGTCTTTCCGGAATCGAAGACGGAAAACAGTATTCTCCGGAAGATTTTCTCCGCAAGATATATACAACGTATTCGGGGTCCTTTTCTTTTGCGTGGAATAAGATGTATAAAAAAGAGATATTTCAGGATCTTGAGTTTAAACCGATCCTGTGTGAAGATGTACAGATCATGCTTCCCATAGCCGACCGTGCCGGAAAAATAGTTTTCGTGTCCGATGCACTGTATTATTACCGCAGAAGAAAAAGCAGTTTGGCCAATAATAATCGGGAAGCGCTTCTGTTTGGAGATATAAGCTGGATCAATGATCATCTGGAAGGATTAAAAGCTACCGGCAGAGATGATCTGTATAACATACTTCAAAAGCTTTACATCAAAAGACTTATTGAAAAGTATCATCTCTGCAGCAGGAAAACAAGGAAAGAGAAGCTGAAACCTCTTTTGAGAAAAGAAATGAAAGAGTTTATGAACAATTCCGAAATCAGCGGGAAAACCAGGTTTAAATGTTATATTCAATCCTTGATGCCGTACATTTACGGGAAGATCAAGTTCCGAAATGTGACCACTGAAACGTATTGGGATTGATCCGGTTTTATCGCCTTATCTGGGAGAATGAGTTGTGACTGTTAATGAAGTAGTCAAAATATTGGAAGAGAATAAGGCCTTTTACGTTATTTTGGACGATCCCAAGCTCGATCCTATTGAGGTATTGGTTTTTCTGGATACTGTTCCGGAGACATTACAAAGTGAAAGTAACCGATTCGGTTTCACTGATGGGGACAGAAAAAGGATCATTGTTCTTCAGACTTTTAAAGAAGCGGGACTGACCGAATGGTATCGTAAAAAGAAAAATAACGGATCTGATCTTTCTTCCGAAGACATAGCTTTCCTTTGGCTGAATGCAGCATATTGCCTTTCAAACCGGGTTTCCTGGCTCAGGGGCAATATAATATCCGTGTATATGAAACGCTTTAATATGGATGAAAAGGGCGTTGAGGATCTTTTTGTCGATTATACATTGAAAAACAATGTGAAGATCGGACGTGCAAATAATACTGTTTACCCGAGGGGGATCGGTAAAAGAATAACTTTTTGGGGTAAAGCCCGGATCAAACTGTCAAAAAAGATGAGCCTGCTCAGAATGAGAACATATTTCAGGCTCAAGTTTTTCCGGATCGGTAAAGATAAGAAACATTCATGCGAGGCGTTTACAGACCGTTTGATCAGAGAAAATGTCATAAGCGCCGGTTCGCATGACAGCAAAGGGAGATCGCTTAACAGCAACTCCGGAGGAAATATTTACATATTTAATGAAGGAGAGAAAAAATCCTTTATTAAAGGTAATGAGCCGGGACCTGTAAAGGCAATAAAAAATGAGATTGCGGTTCAAAAGAGGATCATCGAAAGCGGAGAGGATAAAGACCCTTTTGTCCTGATGGAGAGATATGCGGATGATCACTCCTGGGTCAAATATCCTTTTGTTCCGTATGAAACGCTGGATGATCATCTGAAAAAGCACCGGTTGGATCGGGATTCGATCAGGCTGCTGGGAGAGTTTTTGTGTAAGATCCTGGATGTGCTTTATAGGACAGATATAGTACATAATGATCTGAGGGATACGAACATAATGGTGGTAACGGATCAAAGCGGCCGTGTGGAGAAGTTTTTGCTGATCGATTTCGGCGCAGCCAGCATTGACGGGAAATCTCCGTGGGAACAAGACACCTACGAGGGAAGGTATCTTATCAGAAATGTGTGCGGGGATTACAGATACAATGAATTTATATCGGACGATGCAGCTTCCGCCATGCTCATATATTCGGAAGCAGGGGGAGAAACTGATGACGAAGCGGCACGCAATCTGAGGAGCAAGATCGGAAGAGTATACTTTTCGTATATAGTAAATTAGGAATAAATGGATTATCTTATGAAGAAGGTCAGCGTCATCATCCCTGTCTACAACACGGGAGAGCTTATGCGAAGGTGTTTTGACAGTCTTGTTTGTCAGAGCATCGGAAAAGAGAATATCGAAGTGATCGTTGTGGACGACGGATCTACGGACGGAAAGTCACCGGATATCATCAAAGAATATTCGGACAGGTATCCGGAGATGTTTAAAGTGATCACAAAGCCTAACGGAGGCCAGGGAAGTGCAAGAAATATGGCCTTTGACGTGTGCACGGGAGAATATATCACCTGCCTTGATTCGGATGACTGCTTTGATCCCGAGTGGATCCGGAAGATGTATGGGGCCGCAAAGGAGCATGATGCGGACTTTGTCGGGTGCGGATACAAGGCAGTAAGGTATGAAAATGACCGTGAGATCATTGTAAGAGCGATGGACATGCGCCCGATCTGCCGCAATAACAGGGAAATGTTTATTGACGCCAATGTAAGCATGTTCACCACGCTGTTCAAAAGGACGGTTTTGGAGGATTCCGGGGCCAGATACCCCGAAGGGTGCATTTACGAAGATACGGCATTTTTTATAGAACTGCTCCCATGGATCAGGAAGCCGGTTTATATCGAAGAGGCTCTCAGTTCCAGGACTCTTCACGCAGGCTCCACCATGACGAATGCAAGACCGGAAAAAGTGGCTGACATATTTACCGTGTTTGATGCACTTATCCGCTTTTATGAAAGTAAGAACCTGAGAAATGAGTATAATTACGAACTGGAGTATTTTGTCGGAAAGGTTCTTCTGTGCAGTTCACTTAACAGGATCGGTTTTGTAAAGGGATTTGGTTCCAGACGTAAACTTGTAAACAGGACGCATGAATTCCTTCGAAGGAATGTTCCGGAGTTCAGGAAAAATCCTTACATCAGAAGCGGTGCAAAGGGATATTATCTGAAGCATTACAACAAGCTTTTTATGAACCTGATTGCCGAGATGCTCAGGCTGAGATTTATCATAAAAAGAGACTACAACACCTGACGGATAATTGCCGTATTAGTATTCGATGTCAAAAAATTTAATGTTTCTAAGTAAAAAATTGACATTTATTCTGAAGTACGTATAATTAAAAAGGTTGGGCTATTTTTATGTCAGTATCTGTGATAATGGCCACCTACAACGGGGCTGAGTATATCGAAGAGCAGCTGGACACGATACGTGAACAGAGCAGATCCGCGGATGAACTGATAGTCTGTGACGATGGTTCAACCGATAATACGGTTGAGATAGTACGGGAATATATCTCCCGGCACGGCCTCGATGAAAAATGGCGTGTTTATGTAAATCCTGATAACCTGGGGTTTGCAAACAATTTTAACCATGCGGCATCTTTGGCAACTTGCGATCTTGTGTTTTTTTCGGATCAGGATGACAGATGGGATCCGGAGAAGATCGCTGTTATGGAGAAGATCATGCAGGAGCATGAAGATTGCTCGGTTCTTTGCTCCGATTATCTTCCGTGGACTCCCGAAGATCCGACATTCAGGGCTCCGAAGAATATCAGGGATAAAATGCCTGATAACGGTATTCTTGAGAAGATCAAACTGGGAAACCGGAGTCTGTATATAGGAGCCATCGGATGCTGTATGTGTGTCCGAAAGGCCTTCTTTGACAGAGCAGAGCAGTTCTGGTTCGACGGATGGGCTCAGGATGACCGGATGTGGCGACTTGCACAATGTGCGGACGGATTGTATGTACTTCACTCCAATCTTGTATGGCACAGGATTCATGCCCGCAATACTTCAACATTCGGAAATTATCATAACAGGGTAAAAAGGGCAGAACTGTTTAGGAATATGCTCTTAGCCTGTGAGCAATCCGAAAAAGCGGCTAATGAGTTTTCGGCCTCTGACGGGGATATGAAGATCCTTTCTTCTCACACCATGATGATGAAAAGAAGGTGCGAGATGCTGGAGAAAAGAAAGCCCGGTCATGCTTTGAAACTGATAAAGTTCCTTAAGTATTTCCAAAATTACAGATCCTTTTTTGTGGATCTGTATTGTTTGAGACAGTCCTGAATATTAAAAACGGGAAACGGACAGAAAGGAGAATGCAAATGTGCCTATGAAAAAGCGTATAGCGTTGATTTTGGGCGTAGCGGCCGTTGCTCTGGTTGGTGTATTTGCGTTCGGACGGTTTCGTCCCGTCGAGCCGGAGGAGAATCCGGATGGACCGGCTGAGGTGACAGAGAGGGTTGTTGAAGATGACACGGACGTTGCCGATCTGTCTGTCATAGAGGCTGTAGTTGAGCCCGGTGAAATGACGGATCCACCGACAGCGGAGTCAGCCCCGGATATCGTTTCGGATCAACAGGATGCGAATCCTGAAGATGTTTCGGATGGGATGCCGGGAGCAAATTCTGAAACAGACCCCAATGTAATTGTTGGTCAGCCTATTGAACAGGCTGATAAGGATCACCAGCCAACCGGCGTTCTGACCGTCACCAGGCAGTTAACGGATTATAACATTATTCCTGACCGGTATAACTGCGGAGCGTGGGGTGGTTTTATAAAGGTCCTTGCAAACGACACGATCAATGGTATCGTATTGCAGGAGAACGAGGGGATCAATTCATTTGATTTCTTTACCAGAAACACTGATATCTCGGGGGAGATTTACTTTAGCGGTTATGATTTTTCTGACTATATCGTCGAAATCTATAACTCTGATCTGATCGATCGCGATATCACACTCGTATTTGAAAATTGTAAATTTTTCATTTTCAGATCGCTTTCACCTTATCCTAAGGTAAAACTTGTATTTAAAAACTGTACATTTAACAGTTTCTACGGAAGTTGTGCGGATTTTACGTTTTGTAAGTTCGGCGGATATTACAGAGATGGGCTCGTTCCGTATCATGATGTTTCTGTAAGGAGTTGCTATTTCAGTAATTTTTCAAGTCAGGATCCGGCAGGAGCGGGATATCATTCAGACGGGACCCAGATATACGGCAAAGAAGGCATCTTAGCCGAAAATATCCGATATGAGTATTGCCGTTTCGAAATTCCCTGGATTCCGGGATCGAATGCAATCAATGCCTGTTTCATGCTTCAGCTGGAATTCAGCAGCGGAAACAATATCTCATTTACAAATTCCATCTGTAACGGTGGCGGATATACGATTTATGCCACGGCCAAGTATAAGGGATTTGAGTATTACCGGAATGTTGTTATATCAAATATTTCGGTGGGACAGTCACGAAAGTACGGTTCGGTTTGTCCGACTGTAGCGGAAGGCGTGGAAATTTCCAATATAATTGATATCGGTGATCTGTATGTCGCCAGTGTATGGAAGGGAAACGGAAAAACGCATTTATCCGTAACCAATGATACCCTGCAGGAAAGATTGCTCGTTGTTTATGCGGATGGGGTGAGATATGAATATGTCATTCCCGCAAGCAGTGGAGGCAGGGATGATTATTACGATCGTTTTGAGGACTATCCCATAGATATTGATATCTGCATTGATTCGGATTGTAAGTATGTGGCATGCTTTGATGCTACCACAGGCACATATAATCAGATTCGGTTTGTTACATGGGACGGAAGTGACAGTGTTTCAATCCCTTTGTAAATAAATAAAGTGTAATAAAATAATTAAACGGGAGATGCTATGGATCAGGAAAAGAAAAGTGTTCAATTGTATGAAAACAAAAGCCAGACTGTCAGTGCGGCCATTGATAAGATAGCTGTTGATCTTATCAATAAGAGCAATCACCAGCCGCAGGTTCTGCTGTTTACCGGTTGTTCACCCCTTGCGGGAACCACCACTACCTGTATCGGTGTCGGTATTGCTGTAGCTGCCGGAAAGCGCAAGACCATTCTTGTTGATTGCGATGTAAGAAAGTCAGCGAGATATAAGAAGCTGAATGACAATGTAAACAGCGGCCTGGCGGACTTTTTAAGTGCTCCGGAGGCAGTTACGGATCAGGGAATTGAGAAGATAACCTATACGTCCAACATTGAAAATCTGTCTTATATACCCTGCGGAGAATGTGATGTTAACCCTACACGTATTCTTTGTTCGGTTAAGATGAAGGAGCTGGTAGAGGCACTTCGCAAGAAGTACGATTACGTAATCCTTGATTGTCCTTCAATCAATATCGTTCCCGATGCAAAGGTTATGTTCGGAGTAGCAGACGGTATCATAACAATAGCTGCACTGGGTGAGACCAGAAAGGGCCAGATCAAGAACGCAAAGAGAATGCTGAAGGATTATCCTGACAGATATTATGGCATGATCATCAATAAGATCGAAGGTGATCAATATAAGAAGAATGTTAAGGATTATGATTATTACTTTGTCAATGCAAAGGGTGAACAGCACCTTCAGGAAAACATTGCGGACAAAATGAAGAAAAAAGGAGCACATTAAGCGATGAAAATAAGAATTAAAGCTTTCACGATTCTCTTATTGGTTTTGATGCTTGCAATCCCCAATAATACTGTCCATGCGGTTGCGTTTAATCCGGATGCTTGGGTTGAAAGCGCCCACGTAATTGTGGAATCATACAGTGTCACCAATGAAAGGATCAATCCCGGAGAAACGTTTGTACTTACAGTCATTATAAAAAATGCCAGCACAAAAATAGTTGCAAGAGATACGCTGGTTGAAATAACCAATCCTCCAGGCGTAGCGCCGGAGTATGGTAAGGTAGCCGAGTTCTTTATCGGTGATCTTCAGCCCGAAGAGACACAGACCCTGGAACTGAAATATAATTCATGGCCTTCGATCAATTCGGACACATTGGATTTCTATGTCACCATTGCAACTTCAGACAGAAGTCATACCACCACACTGAGAATTCCTGCCGGAACAGAAGAGCCGTTTGCAATTCTTTCGTCCGAGATTCCCGATACAGGCAAGCAGTATGACAGTATTTCCACATCACTGACCTTCAAAGCGCTTGGAGAAGGTAACGTAACGGACGTTGCTTACATTGTCAAAGTTGACGGTGAGGAAGTTGCTACTTCTTCCATCGGAATCATGAAGCCGGGAGCAACCAAGAATTCGGCGGTTGCGTTTACCATTCCTGAAGCCGGACAGCACACGATCGAAGTACTCATCAGATATGCCGACCCTGCAGGTCAGGTATATTATATGGAGGTCAGCAGACAATCTATCACCATTCAAAAAGGTGAAAACCCGCAGAACCCCACGGGAGATACCGATTATGTCAGGAGAGACGCTGCCGAACCTAATTATGTCGGAATGGGAGCTTTGGCGGCCGTCGTTGTTATTCTGTTCTTTACTTTAGTGATTATTTTGAAGAAGAAGTGAGGTTGAACGGATTATGAGGTTAGAAGTTAAAGAATTGGAACTGGCTGATTACGATCTGCTGGAAAACATAAAAGCTGCTTTTTACAGATTGTGGAAGCTTAAAAGTGCTGTTTTTGTTATGACGCTCATTGGTCTGGTGTTGTCGTTTATATTTGTCAGTTTTGTAGGTGTAAGGACGAATTATAAGGCAACATCTACCATATTCAGTGCTGCTTACGGATCAATTTCAGAATCAAACGTTGGTGTATCGGCAATGAATACATACAGCAACCTGCTTAACAGCAACCGTGTATGTGAAAAAGCTGCTGCGGAGCTTAATAATGCTCTTTACACTGCAGATGTTCTGAAAACCATGGTTGAGGAAGAAGATATCATCATCAGTGGAGCGAACGCAAATTCCAAATATTTCGGATATAAGATCGATCTGGTAGCGATTGCCGAAGATCCTTCAGATGCGGTAAACATTGCCAACGCTATGGCAAATGCATTCGTAGTTGAGATCAACGATATTGTCGGAGGCGGAACTCTTCAGGTGCTGGATGAGGCAAGAGAAGTAGAGGAATCCAAGAATATAAGCGTGGTTCTGGTCGCACTTATTTTCTCCGGAGTTATGTTCGTATTTGCATCATTGCTTGTTTTTGCAAAAGAGTTCTTCTCTGAGAAGGTTTATACGATCGCTCAGTGTGAACAGAATAATGATCTTGTCCTTGGACTGATCCCCAATGTTAAGGAAAAAGGCATTATATGAAAATAATCTTTGGTGCCTCCTCCGGGGGGCACCTTGAACAGCTTATGATGCTTAAGCCGTTAATGCTGAAATATGACAGCATACTCCTCACGGAGAAGACTGAATATGGCATAAAATTTGATGATGTTAAGACATTTTATGTCAGTCAGATCAACAGGAAAGAGCTTCTTTTCCCTTTTAAATTCATCGCAAATGCCTGTAAATGTCTGGTCATCATCATCCGGGAGAAGCCGGATGTGATGATCACTACGGGAGTTCTTGCCATGATACCTTGTGCGCTTCTGATGAAGGCTCTGGGAAAGAAACTGATCTATATCGAGTCTTTTGCAAAGGTGACATCGCAGACTCTCAGTGGCAGGCTTTTGTATAAATACGCCGATCAGTTTTATGTTCAGTGGAAAGAAATGCTCGAATTTTATCCGAATGCCATTTATAAAGGCGGAATTTATTAGGATCTCTCATGATTTTTGTTACTTTGGGTTCACAGAAGTTTCAGTTTGACCGATTGCTGAAAAAACTTGATGAACTGATCGATAAAGGCATAATCACTGATGAAATCTTTGCCCAGATCGGTGCAAGTACTTATATGCCTCAGAAATATAAGTATACCCGTTTTATGGACAGGGAAGAGTTTTCCAAATGTATTGAAAATGCTTCTCTGATAGTGACACACGGAGGCACCGGTGTGATCATAGGAGCTGTGAAGAAAGGAAAAAAAGTCATTGCGGTTCCCAGGCTGGCAAAATACGGTGAGCATGTGGATGATCATCAATTACAGCTTCTTCATCAGTTCGATGAACTTGGAATTATCTGTTCCTGCTATGAAATAGATAGATTGGACGAGTGCCTTAATGAAGTCCGGAACAAGACATATAAACCCTATGTGTCTAATACACAGGCGATCATCGATTCTATTGAAGATTTTCTCGAGATGACAGAGAAACACTCGTAAACATTCATCTGATTGGAGTGAAAAATTGGAAACATCAAGTAAGAAACTTACTTTGTATGATATACCGGAATTTGTTGAACCGGAATTGCGGAAATTAAAAGGTTTGTACTATATCAATCTTTTTTTGCTTTCCGCACTCTATCTGATGCCCCAGTATTTTGGCATACATATCGGCTATGATCTTACCTGCACGCGACTTGCCAATGTGCTTTTGATAGTGTACATACTGTTTAATCTGAAAATAGTCCTGGCGTTCGTGGATAATGTGAACAAGTGCGCCGTGACATTTCCGTTATTCGCATATCTGTTTGTAGCATTATATACCGCGATTTTCAGAGCGGATATCAATGCGTTCATGATGGTATTTCTTGAGATCCTGACTTTCTATATGCTGCTATTCGGCATAAGATATGTTATCGGTGTTATCAGGTCAATCAAGATAATTTTATTCTGTGCATATTTTCTGGGATTTTACGGTTTCGTGGAATATGCGGCAAACCATTCTCTTTACCTTCAGTTTCTCTCCACTGTACCTAATACAGTCAGCAATGTATACAGATCGGGACATTACAGGATCATGGGTCCTTGCGGACATCCATTGGGCTTTGGACTCCTGCTGCTTCTCTTCCTGGCGATTGCCTGTTACGATATTGACAGGGATGAGATGTATCTGTTTAAGAGACCTGTTCTGCTGATCGTGCTGTTTATGGATATTTTCTTCACCGGATCCCGATCCACGTTGGGATTGGCGGTGTTTGAGATCGTAGCCATCCTTCTTTTCAGCGGGGTCAAGAATATAAAGAAATCTCTTGTTGTTCTGGTCGTATTGGTGATATTTGTCGGAGCATTTCTGTTCATAAACAGGAACAACAGCTTTGGCCAATATCTTATGATGCAGATCGCCAGTGTTATCGACACTGCTCTCGGTACAAGATACTCCGAACTGTTTGGAGCGGAAATAGGAAGACTTGACAGCAGTGAGGAATACAGAAGATATCTTCCCGATATATTTACTTTGGAATGGCTTAATCCGATACTGGGACGAGGCGTCAAGAGGACATTTGGAGCTGAATTTTACGGTGCAGACGGGTCGTGGGTAGTTATTAAGTCAGTTGATAATTACTATGTCGCTCAGTATATCAAATATGCATACCCCGGACTGTTTACCTATCTTTTGTTTATCATAACCGCTGTTGTGACGCTCTTTAGGAATGCGTATCGATTCAGATGTGCTCTGTTTTCACTGATCGCCATCGCTTTGACTATTTATTTTATTAATCTGTGGTGGGTGGATGCTCTGCAGACATTAAAATTCGTTTATGCTTTTTTGGCATTGACGTTTGCTACGATCATACATTTAAAAAAGATCTCAAAAGAAGCACAGATCGTTTAGGTGAAAGAATATGTTACATATGTTCTTGAGCTATTGTAAATCGCATATCTATGATATTCATTCACTTCTGGTCGGAACGATCATTTTCTTCCTGATCTATGTCTGGAAGGGATCCATCGATAAGATGATCGAGGGATGGGTAAATAAGCGTTATTCCGATCGCACGGAAGACCGTCAAAGGGCTGTCACGAGAAGAGTATGGGGACTGATCTATATTTTGGTCATTCTGCTTGCGTTTCTGTTATTTACCGCAGCGTCAGTTATATCCCCGCTCGTACATAATTCGGTTCCTGCAAGCATTATAAGTGCATCCTTTGCGATCACTGAAATGGAATTCTATAAAACATTCATTAAGAAAAAAGGTGATTGATATATGGATTTCTACGTTATTCTGCTTACCGGAAGCATATGTTTTGTATTAATGGCCCTTCTGAAACTGATCATGAGAAAACTGATTGCAGGCAGTAACTCGTCTGTTTCCGAAAGATCGCTTGCGACATTTGCTTATGTGATCGTATTTATACTCAGCATCATCGTATATGCGGTGATATTGAGATATATGGGAAATTTTCATATTGCAAGCCTTCATTTTAAGCTTTGCTATGTGATCAAGGCATGGACGGTTTCGGTCGCGCTGAATGCGATCTATGAGCATATATTTTAAATTGTAAACAAGTCCCGATTAGTGTAGAATATCTATGTTTTTCGGGACTTATTTTTTTATTGTAAGGAGATTTTTGGTCATGAAGCTCGGAATCGTGGGATTACCCAATGTAGGAAAGAGTACTCTTTTTAATTCGATAACAAAGGCGGGAGCGCAGGCTGCGAACTTCCCGTTCTGTACCATAGATCCCAATGTCGGTGTTGTTGCTGTTCCCGATGAGAGGATCGAGAAACTCGGCAAGCTCTACAACACCAAGAAGGTCACACCCGCAACCATCGAGTTCGTTGATATTGCGGGACTCGTCAAGGGAGCATCAAAGGGAGAGGGACTCGGAAACCAGTTCCTTGCAAATATCCGTGAGGTTGATGCGATCGTTCATGTCGTAAGATGCTTTGATGATGACAATGTTATTCATGTAGACGGAAGCGTTGATTCGATAAGGGATATTGAGACGATCAATCTCGAACTTATCTTTGCGGATCTTGAAGTCCTTGAAAAGCGTATCGCCAAGGTCGCCAAGACCGCGAGAATGGATAAGACCGCTGCCAAGGAGCTTGACCTGCTTGAAAGATTCAAAGCTCATCTTGAGGCGAATAACGCCGCCAGAACTCTTGTTACGGAGGATGAAGACGAGATCAAATACCGCAAGGAGTTCAACCTTCTTACGGATAAGCCCGTTATCTATGCCGCCAATGTAGAGGACGGCGATCTTGCGGATGACGGAGCAAATAACGAGAACGTAAAGAAGGTCCGTGCTTTTGCGGCAGAGGAAGGTTCCGAGGTGTTCGTCATCTCCGCAAGAACGGAGGAGGAGATCTCCGAGCTTGATGAGGAGGAAAAGAAAGAATTCCTCGATGCTCTGGGATTGAAGGAATCCGGACTCGAAAAGCTGGTCAGGGCAAGCTATGACCTGCTCGGACTTATGAGCTTCCTTACCGCGGGAGAGGATGAGTGCCGTGCCTGGACCATCAAGAAGGGAACCAAGGCTCCCCAGGCCGCAGGTAAGATACACACCGATTTCGAACGCGGTTTCATAAAGGCTGAGGTCATCAATTACCGGGATCTTCTCGATAACGGCTCCATTGCGGCCGCCAAGGAGAAGGGTATCGTCCGCATCGAAGGCAAGGAGTATGTCGTTCAGGACGGAGATGTTATCCTGTTCAGGTTTAATGTGTAATGAATATTAAAGATATTTCTTTTCCCAATCTTCATCTGTACCTGTCGAACGTTCCGGACGGTATCAATGTATTTGGCTTTGAGATCAAGCTCTATGCCATATGTGTTGTTCTCGGCATGTTTGCGGGAGGAACGCTTGCCGCATGGATAGCAAAGCGTGAAGGATGGAGCAAGGAGATTATCTGGGATTTCTTCTTTTACGGAGTGCTGTTCGGAGTTCTGGGTGCACGTATCTATTACGTGATATTCTCCTGGGATTATTACAAAAACGAACCGCTTCAGATCTTTAACATCAGACAGGGCGGACTTGCGATATACGGCGGTGTCATTGCCGCGTTCATCACGGTCTTTGTCTATTGCAGGTTCAAGAAGCTGAACGGTTTAAGACTCCTTGATACCTGCGTGCCGGGACTTATACTCGGCCAGGCTTTCGGAAGATGGGGAAACTTCTTCAACCGTGAAGTGTTCGGAGAATATACGAACAATAATTTTGCGATGAGGCTTCCCGTAAATGCTGTCCGGGCCAGGGATATAAGCGAGAGTATTTCATCGCATATGCAGCCCGGTGAGAATTTCATCCAGGTGCATCCCACATTCCTTTACGAAAGCCTCTGGAATGTCGGTGTTGTGATCCTGCTGGTGCTCCTCGGCAAAAAAAGGAAATTCTACGGTGAGATCGGACTTCTGTATCTGATAGGGTACGGAGTGGGAAGGTTCTGGATAGAAGGGATCCGCACTGATACGCTGTTCATCCCCGGAACAACCCTGGCTGTATCGCAGGTTCTGGCTGCGGTGATGGTCGTAGGAAGCCTTATCATCGATGTGATCGTAAGGATCATGATCTCAAAGGGAAAATTTAAATCTATCGTTTTTTGCCCACAAAATACCACTGAAAACTAAATCTTGTAGCATCTGTTTAAATTGACCCCCGAAATGTAGATTTCGGGGGTATTTTTTTGTCAATTTTTACCCAAACAAATTTTTAAGAAATTTTAATAAATGGCTTGCAAATCCTTAAAATATTGGTTATTATCATATTGTCGTGGGAAAGAGTGGGCAAAATATCCCCAAAAGTGGGAAAAACACAAAACCACAAGAGAGTTATAAAACCTGCCCAATCCCGCATGAACAGTGGATTTTTTGGAGATCAGCATCGATGACCGGTCTTATCGGCGAATACAACAGAACAATAGACGCCAAAGGTCGTATGTCCGTGCCTTCCAAGTTCACTGCGATCCTGGGAGATTCTTTCGTAATTTCAAAGGGATTTGACGGATGTCTGGTTATATACACGGACGAAGAGTGGGAAGAGTTTTCCGCAAAGCTGAAAGCACTTTCCAACGCAGACAGAACGGCACGTGAACTCAAGAGATTCTTCGGATCGGGTGCTTCAAGGGTGGATATAGATGCCCACGGCAGAGTGCTCGTTCCTTCATCACTCATAGAATATGCGGGACTTTCCAAAGACGTAACAATAGTCGGTACGGCGGACGGAAGAGCGGAGGTCTGGGATTCGGACAAGTGGAATTCGCTTAATGATGATGTAAGTCCCGAAGAAGCAGCTCAGAGCCTTTTTGAAAAGGGAATCATTCTTTAACAGATGGAATTCAAACACACCTCGGTTCTGCTAAACGAAACAATAGGTTCATTGATGGTCCGCCCTGACGGAGTTTACCTGGACGGTACTCTCGGCGGGGCGGGCCACTCCTCCTTGATCGCTTCAAAACTCACGACCGGTCATCTGTACGGATTTGACCAGGATGAAGATGCGATAAAGGCGGCAAGCGAAAGGCTTGATGAATTTAAGGATAAGGTAACGGTCATAAGGGACAACTACCGTAACGCCGTAAGGATCCTTAAGGAAATGGGGATCACCGGAGCGGACGGCATCATGCTTGACCTGGGAGTCAGCTCTTATCAGTTCGATAACGGTGAAAGAGGTTTTTCTTATAACACCGATGCTCCTCTCGATATGAGGATGGATACGAGGAAGGATCTCACAGCGGCAGTGATCGTAAATGAATATCCTGAAGAAGAGATCAGAAGGATACTCAGGGATTACGGAGAAGAAAAGTTCGCGCATCAGATAGCGTCGAACATTGTAAAGGAAAGAAGCAAGGGCAGGATAGAGACCACCTTTGAGCTCAACGAGATCATAAAGAATTCGATCCCCGCCAAGTTCAGAGCCGGCGGACATCCTTCGAGACAGACCTTCCAGGCACTGAGGATCGCATGTAACGAAGAACTGGATGTGCTTGAAACATCACTTGATGATATGGCGGATTTCCTGAATCCCGGCGGAAGGCTCAGCATAATAACCTTCCATTCATTGGAAGATCGCGTAGTAAAGAACGCATTCAAAAGATTTGAAAACCCCTGCGTATGTCCTCCGAATTTTCCGAAGTGTGTATGCGGAAGGATATCCAAGGGAAAAGTAATAACCAGAAAACCGATAATACCGACAGACGGGGAGATCGAGGATAATCCGAGATCACGAAGCGCAAAGCTCAGGGTATTTGAACGAACTCTTTGAAGAACGGATTCTTCAGACGGCAGAGGGGGAAAAGGAAAATGGCAATCAGAACATCATACTCAGACTTCATACAGGGTACCGCAGTAAGGAAGGAAGCACCCGCAAGACCTTATGTGCGCCCCGAGGTACGCAGGGCTCCGAAGCGCAAGGCGGCAAGAAGAAGACTTTCTCTTCCCGTTGTCCTTTCCGCGGGACTTGCGCTTGTTTCTTTTGCCGTTTGTGCCTTTTTGATGGTAACATATGTAAGGCTCAGAAGTGACCTTACCGAAATAAGCAGAAGTGTGACCGCAAAGAGAAGTGAGCTTTCGGCCATGATCTCCAGAAATGATGCCGAGTATAACCGCATCATGGCAAGTGTTGACCTTGCCTCCATCGAAGCAATCGCAAGAGGAGAGCTTGGTATGACCTATGCCGATGAAGGCCAGATCTGCTTCTACTCCGGTGAGACCGGCGATTACATGAGAAGATACAGTGACTGAGGCTGACATATGGCTTTAAAAAAGAAAAAAAAGAAAAGTGATTCCAGAGGAACATTCACAGCAAGGCAGTTAAGATTCTACAAGCTGAGTATGTTGCTTCTGGTTTTACTCGTTATATTGGTATTTCTTTCCATCAGGCTGGTAAAGATAGTGCGTGAGCACGGCGAGGATTACCAGAGGATCGTTTTATCAAACCAGAGATATGACTCAATAATCATCCCCTTCAGAAGAGGGGATATTGTTGATTCAAAGGGAACAATTCTTGCAACCAGCGAGAAGGTATATAACCTTGTCGTCGATGCGTCGGTAATGATGACATACGATGACAACAGATACCTCGAACCCACGCTTACCGCTCTCGGACAGTGCTTCCCCCAGATCAATATAAACGAGCTCAGGACATTTGTGACCAATAACGAGAGCAACCAGTACCACATTCTCGCAAAGAGACTTACCTACGGTGAGATAAGCGAATTCCTGAACATGCAGGAGAACAATTCGTATATCCGCGGTGTCACTTTTGAGGAAGAGTACAAGAGGGTTTATCCGATGGGCAATTCATGTTCGACCATCCTCGGATACACCATAGGAAACGGAAACTCCGGAGGAAAGTACGGACTTGAGGAGTTTTACGAAGCAGTCCTTACCGGAACCGACGGAAGAGAGTACGGCTTCCAGAACGAGGATGCGACACTCGAAAGAACCATCAAGCCGGCGGTTGACGGATACACCATCCACACACCGATCGATGCTACCATTCAGGGTATTGTCGAAAAGCACCTTAACATATTCAACGAAACATACAGGAACAATTACCGTCAGGGAAACGGCGCCGAAAATCTCGGATGCATCATAATGGATATCAACACCGGTGAGATCCTCGCCATGGCTGATTTCCCCACATATAACCCCGGCGATTATATGAATACGGATCCGCTCATCGGCTGTAACTATTATGAGGCTGTGGAAAATGCGGGCGGATATATCGAGTACAGAAAGTCGACGGAGACCATCACACAGGAAATGCTCGACCAGATGTCCTCCGACCAGATCAATGTCAATCTCTACAACCTCTGGAAGAATCAGTGCATCAGTTATACATATGAGCCGGGATCGACAGCAAAGCCCTTCACAGTAGCTGCGGCTCTTGACTGCGGAGCGATCACCGGCAACGAAGTATATACATGTAACGGCGCACTTCAGGTTTCGAACTATTTCATCAAATGCCATACATATGACTCGGGCGGAGACGGTGTCGTGACTGTACAGGATTCGATCGCATGGAGCTGCAACGTTGCTCTCATGAAGATCGCACAGTCACTCGGAACCGAGAATATGTGCAAATATCAGAGGATCTTCAATCTCGGACTTAAGACCGGCATCGATCTTGCCGGTGAATCACGTACCGAAACACTTGTATATAATTCCTCGACCATGGGTCCCGTTGACCTTGCGACCAACTCGTTCGGACAGAACTTCAACGCTACCATGATCCAGATGATCGCAGGATTCTCATCCCTTATAAACGGCGGATACTACTATGAGCCTCATCTTGTAAGCTCGATCACCGATTCAAACGGAGCAGTTATCCAGACCATAGAGCCCAGGGTTTTAAAGCAGACAGTTTCGGAATCGGTATCCGAAAGAATGAGACAGTACTGCAGGGCAACCGTAATGGAAGAGGGCGGATCCAGACGAAGCGGAAGGAACGCAAGACCTTACGGATACGCGATCGGAGGAAAGACCGGAACTGCACAGACCATTCCCCGTGAAACAGGACAGATCGTAATTTCCTTTATGGGCTATGCACCTGCGGACGATCCACAGATAGCGATCTATGTTGTCATAGACAGACCCAATTTTGCAAAGCAGGATAATGTTAAATACGCATGTCTTCTCTGCAGGGATATTCTTCAGGAAGTACTTCCCTATATGGGAATCTATATGACCGAGCCTCTCACCGATGAAGAGATAAAGTACCTTGAAGAAAAGCAGCTCGAGAACACTCTCAGCTACACTCAGGGCGGTGACGACCGGAGCAGTGAAACTACCGTCGAAGATCCTTATGAAGAGATAGAACTTTCCGAGATTACGGATTCGACCGGTGAGACCGCAAGCGTATATCCCAGATGGATGTCTTATCCGATCGATGAAAAGACCGGATACCGCGTAGGTCCCGACGGAAAGTTTTATGACGCAGACACGGGAGAACTTGCGACCGAGTCGATGTCGATACTTGACGATACGATACCCGTTAATGACAATCTGGACGGAAATACTCAGACCAACTAAGAACACTGATGGCTAATACGAAACACGGCAAACAGAATAAAGTTATCAGAATGGATGTGCAGACCTGGAAGGACAGCGCCGATAATTTCAAGGAATACCTTGAAACCGATATCGACCTGAACCTTGTGTTCATTGTTCTCTTTTTGCTCGGTTTCGGTCTTCTTATGGTTTATTCCGCATCTTCCTATGTCGCACTCAGGGATTTCGGAAGATCGTCTTACTTTTTCAAAAAGCAGATAACCGCGGATGTCCTCGGTCTGTTCTGCATGCTCATAACGATCTTCATGCCGGTAAAGAAGATCATGGATCTTCCCCATATTAAGAAGATTGTCTATCTCCTCGCAATAGGTGTCATATTCCTTGTCATTCCTTTCGGAATCGAATCACACGGTGCGAGAAGATGGATACAGATTCCGTTCATAGGCGGAAACCTCCAGCCCGCAGAGATCACCAAGCTCCTCATGATCATTTTCCTTGCGGCTATGATCAATTCAATGGGTAATAAAGCGATCACTTCGTGGAAGGGCTTCTCGCTCTGCATGGGGCTTACCTGTGTGGCATCGATACTTCTTTACACCGTCACCGATAACCTCAGTTCGGCACTGATCGTTTTCTGTATCGCATTCGTTATGTGCTTTGTCGCATCGGCTGATTTTAAGAAATACCTCCTTTTCGTCGCTCTCGGATTTGCGGCAGCCGGAGGTCTGATCGCATATGTATCGTCAAACGATTCCGCTTCGGAAGGTTCCTTCAGACTTACAAGAATTTCTTCCTGGCTTCATCCCGAAAATTCCACTGAGACCTCCGCACACCAGATGCTTCAGGGACTTTATGCGATCGGTAACGGCGGATGGTTCGGAAGGGGACTCGGACAGAGCGTTCAGAAGATAACGGTACTTCCCGAGCCTCATAATGATATGATCTTCGCGGTCATATGCGAGGAACTAGGTATCATCGGCGCAATATCACTTATGATAATGTTCGCCCTCCTTATCTACAGGATGCTTCTCATAGCGAGAAATACCAAGGACAGATTCAACTTCCTTGTCGTATCGGGAATAATGGCGCATTTTGCGATCCAGGTCGTACTCAATATAGCCGTTGTTACGGGCTCTATTCCCAACACCGGTGTTTCGCTTCCTTTCATAAGCTACGGCGGATCTTCAGCTCTTTTCCTTCTTATTGAGGTGGGACTTGTCCTCAATATAGACAGGGCCAACAGAGCGGAAAGCAGGAGCAGGTGAGCGCCCGCGGGGGCAAGGCAGTACGCAGGATAATGGTGCCTTTGCTCATTTTCCTTCTCATATTTGCCTGCGTGATGGGAATTGCATATTTTCTGGAGATATACAGAGTCGATCCCGCCAAGATATATGTTGACGGAAATACTCATTATTCCAATCAGGAGATCATAGACATCGTAATGACGGGACCTCTCGGAGATAATTCGATCGTCCTTTCGATGAAGTACAAAAGCAGAAAGATCACCGATGTTCCTTTTGTCGATGCGATAACCGTAGAGGTTGTTTCATCGGATTCGATAAGGATCAGGGTTTTTGAAAAAGCGCTTGCGGGATATGTAAAATATCTGGACAGATATATTTACTTTGATAAGGACGGAACCGTTGTTGAAAGCTCGGATGTCCTTACAAAAGGAATTCCCCAGGTGACGGGCATCAATTTTTCCGGTATCCAGGTAGGTAAACCGCTTACAACGGATGATACCGACATATTCTTAAGGACTCTCGATCTTACAAAACTCCTTGCAAAATATGAGCTTTCCGCAGACAGGATACATTTCCACGGAAACGGCGAAGTTACAATATATTTCGGCAACATCAGGGTTGACCTGGGAACCGATGAGCAGGGGATAGAAGACAAGGTAATGCTTCTCGGGACATTCCTTGAAAGGGTTGAAACGCTCAGCGGCGTACTCGACATGGAAGAGTATAACGAAGAAGGCATATATGTTTTTAAGCCCGACACGGAAGACTAATAACAACTGTTATCCACAATATATGTTGAAAAATATGCGTTTTTAAATTATTATAGTACAGAATGTAGACATTTTTTAGGAGGACAAAACCTTGTACGAGATAAAAGAGTCCACAAAACCTAACGGAAAAGCAAGAATAATCGTTGTAGGTGTCGGCGGTGCCGGCAACAACGTTGTCGACAGAATGATAGAAGACGGAGTCACAGGCGTTGAGTTTGTGGCAATGAATACTGACCTTCAGGATCTTGAGCTTTCACTGGCTCCCGATAAGGTTCCTCTCGGTGAGAAAGAAACACAGGGCCTCGGCGCAGGTGCCGATCCCGAAGTGGGTGAAAGAGCAGCTCAGGAGAGTATTGATGAGATAAGAGAGCATCTTAAGGATGCAAATATGGTATTTATCGTCTGCGGTATGGGCGGCGGAACCGGAACAGGTGCGGCTCCCGTCATCGCACACGAAGCAAGGGAACTCGGAATCCTCACCGTAGGTGTCATGACCACTCCCTTTACCATTGAAAGAGCGGTAAGAAGAGAAAATGCACAGATGGGTATTGCCAAGATCCGTGACGATCTTGATACCATTCTTGTAATTCCCAATGACAAGCTTTTCAATCTTGCCAGCAAATCCACTCCCATAAAGACAATGTTCAAGCTTGCTGACGAAGTGGTCAAGCAGGCTGTTCGCGGTATTACCGATATCATCAACGAGGACGGAGATCTTAACCTTGACTTTGCCGATATCAAGAAGGCTATGAAGGATAAGGGTACCGCTCTTATCGGAATCGGTGAGGCTGAAGGCGAAGGCAGAGCAGTTGCCGCAGCCAAGGCTGCAGTCGAGAGCAAGCTTCTTGATTCCAAGATCAATTCCGCAAATGCGATCATCGCAAACGTTGTCGGTAATGTTACCGCCGGAGATATCATGGAGATCGACGAGTACTTCCACGATCTTGTCGGCGACAGAGTTGATTTCTTCCTCGGTATGCGTAATGACGAGAGTCTTGGCGACAAGATCAGCGTTACCATCATCGCTACCGGTATCGATGACAATATTTCAGGCGGCGGATTCGTACCCCGCAGCGTTCCTGCGCAGCCCAGATACGGAACCGTTAACATTCCTTCCGTTGACAGCATTTCTTTCAATCCCTCACCTGCTCCCGCACCCTCATCCGTATCGCGCGAGAGCTCTGAGAGACCCGTTACCCCTATCAGAACGGTCAATCCCACCACTCTCGGTGCCGACGGAACCGGTCTTAAGAGCAGGGTAAAGGACGTTCATATGGAGGTTCCTTCTTTCCTCAGAAAAAAGAATGACGAGTGACTTTC
>JAGCRJ010000362.1 GCA_017964745.1 Lachnospiraceae bacterium | reverse complement strand
CTGATACTTGTGATCGAACGATACGAAATCCATTACCTCGGGCATATCAATAACAGCGATGTAAACCCTGGTCTTGATCTCATAATTTGCGCATACCGCAGGGTGAACCTCACCGAGATATCCTATGGTCTTACCTTCGTACTTGATAAGAGCCTGTCTTCCGGGATGAAGGAAGCTCTTGCCCGCCTTGGGATCATACTCTCTCTTCGCCTTCATTCCTACGGAATTGAAGAACTCTTCGACCGCACCCTTCATGGTGAAGAAGTCTCCCTTGCCGTAGAAGCCGAGGGTGAACTGCATTCTCTCATCGGGGTAATCGGTAAGAGGAAGCGAATCGGCAACATAGATATTACCGAGCTCGTAAAGCTTAACCTCGGCGTTTCTGTGATTATAGTTGTTAGCAAGGCAACCCAGCATTCCATTTACCGAGATGGTTCTCATAACGGAGAAATCCTCTCCGAGCGGATTGCTTATCCTGATAGCCTGTCTCTCCGCAGCATCTGCGGGAAGATTAAGTTTATCGAATACCTTGGGGCTTTCGAATGAGTAGAAGTAGGTCTGGGAGAATCCGCACATCTCAGCGGTCTCACGTGCCTTCTCTTCCACACGGTTCTTAAGTCCGAGACCTCCCATTGCATTGCCGCCGGGAAGGGTTGTGGGAATCTTGTCATAACCCTTGAATCTTGCGACTTCCTCCGCAAGATCGCAGTTGCCGATGAGGTCCTGTCTGAATGAAGGGATAACGATCTCTTCTGCGGCCTTGTCGTAAACAAGTTCTTCCTTTTCGAAGACGGCGATCATCTCATCTGCGGTATATGATGTTCCGAGAAGAGCATTGATGCGGTCGGGCTCGAACTTTATCCTCTTAAGATCGGCGATGGGCTCCTTGACATCAACAATGCCTCCGACGACTTCGCCTGCACCGAGCTCTTCTATAAGCTGGCATGCCCTGTTCATTGCATCTTCCGCATTCCTGGGATCGAGGCCCTTTTCGAAGATACCCGAAGCATCGGTTCTGAGACCGATCCTCTTAGCGGACTTTCTGATATTGGTTCCGTTGAATGTTGCAGCTTCGAAAAGAAGATTCTTCGCATCATCAGTGATCATGGAGTTTTCACCGCCCATGATTCCCGCGATACCGATCTCCTTTTCTCCGTCGCAGATCATGAGAACATCGTTATCGAGATTACGTTCCTGGCCGTCAAGGGTCACGAACTTATCTCCGTCCTTCGCACGTCTTACGATGATCTTGCCGCCCGCAACCTTATCAAAATCGAATGCGTGCATGGGCTGGCCATACTCGAGCATTACGAAATTGGTGATGTCTACGATATTGTTGATGGGTCTGATGCCTGCCGCACCGAGTCTGTGCTGCATCCACTTGGGTGAAGGCTCGACCTTGATATTTCTTACAAGTCTTGCGGTATATCTGGGGCAAAGATCGGGAGCCTGAACCTCAACCTTTACGAAATCGTTAACGTTCTCGGAATTACCGGTCTCCTTTACTACAGGGGGCTTGAATTCCTTTCCGAAGGTTGCGGCAGCTTCCCTTGCGATACCGATGATGCTGTAGCAGTCAACTCTGTTGGAGGTAACTTCGTACTCGACAACGGTATCGTGAAGTCCGAGGAGCTCAACCGCATCGGCTCCGACCTCGGTGTCTGCGGGGAAGATATAGATTCCCTCGGGATCTGCCTCGGGATAGAAATTGACATCGCTTCCGAGTTCATCGATGGAGCACATCATACCGAAGGATTCTACTCCGCGGAGCTTTCCCGCCTTGATGGGATATCCTTCCTCGGGTGCGGGGCCTTCATCGTGAGCGCTTCCTGCAACTCTTCCGCCCGCAAGAACTACGGGAACCTTGTCTCCCTTATGTACATTTGGTGCACCGGTAACGATCTGAATGGTTTCGCTGCCGGTATTAACCTGACAGACAACAAGCTTGTCGGCATCGGGATGCTGCTCAACGCTGAGCACTTCGCCGACGATGATCTTCTCGAGATTCTTATCTCTTCTTGAATAGTTTTCTACTTTGGTGCCGGACAGGGTCATTCCGTCCCTGTACTCCTGATCGGTCACGTCAAGACCGGGCACATAATCTCTAAGCCAGGACAATGGTGTATTCATATCTGTAAAATCCTTTCGTAATATCGTCTCGGGGGGTAAGCCCGTTATAAGCATTCATCGGACAATCAGAACTGTTTAAGGAATCTGAAGTCGTTTTCATAGAGGAGCCTGAGATCATCGATCTCATACTTAAGAAGTGCTATTCTCTCAAGTCCTACTCCGAACGCAAAACCGTTATATTCGCCCGGATCGATATTACACATCTCAAGGACATGGGGATGAACCATTCCGCATCCGAGGATCTCGATCCAGCCTTCGTTCTTACAGAATCTGCATCCCTTGCCGCCGCACTTGAAGCAGGAAACATCCATCTCTGCGGAAGGCTCTGTGAACGGGAAATGGTGAGGTCTGAACTTGACCTTGGTGTTCTCACCGAACATCTGCTTTGCGAACTCCTGAAGCGTTCCCTTAAGATCTGCAAATGTGATGTTCTTATCAATTACAAGACCCTCAACCTGGTGGAAGCAGGGTGAGTGGGTTGCATCAACTTCATCGGAACGGAATACTCTTCCGGGTGCGATCATCCTGATGGGAAGTCTTCCCTTCTCCATCTCATGGATCTGGCATCCCGAAGTCTGGGTTCTGAGGAGCATGTCTCCGTTGATATAGAAAGTATCCTGCTCATCCTTGGCGGGATGATCTGCGGGAATATTGAGTGCTTCGAAATTGTAATAGTCCTTCTCAATCTCGGGACCTTCGACAACCTCATAGCCCATGCCGATGAATACTCTCTCGATCTCATCGAGAGCGATCTGAATGGGATGGCGGTGACCCGGAACATTTACATCTCCGGGAAGAGTTACATCTATAGTCTCGGTCTTAAGTCTTAAGTCAAGAGCGGCATTCTCGAGCTTGGACTTGGTTTCTTCAAGTACCTTTTCGATCTCTGCCCTGGTATCGTTAACGAGCTGTCCTACCTTGGGACGGTCCTCGGGTGATACATCCTTCATGGATTTAAGAACTTCCGTGAGCTCTCCTTTTTTACCGAGGATTGCCACACGTACTTCGTTAAGCTTATCGGGAGTATCGCTTTCCGCGATCCTGGCAAGCGCTTTCTGTTTGATCTCTTCAAGTTTTTCTTTCATAAATATCTATATATCCTTCCCGGCCCCCTGGGCCTAAGATCATTTTCTTTCTTTAAAAGATTTCAGCTCATGAAAAACATGAGGTCTGACGTGGTTGAAATACGCCCCCAGAAGAAACAGGTACATACATGCATATACCCACAGCATTGCGACCACGAGGAGTGACATTGTTCCGTACAATGTGATCGCATAGCCCATATTTACAATCATCGTAAAGAGCACCGATATGCCCATCCAGCCCGCTGATGCAAACATGGCTCCCGGGAGCTGACTAAAGTATTTCAGCTTAAGCCCGCTCGTCTGCAGGCTTTGTCCCGTCTCGTCGATCGAAGGATCCGTTTCGTTCCAGATCTTCACAAGCTTTTTATCGGAAAACAGCTTGATCTGGGCTGACTTGTTCTGTGGGCCCCTGTATGGCATCCACGTGTAAAAGACCGCAAACACCAGGGACAGGATTATAAATGTATATAAAAGTCTCGGTTTCATGATGATACCTTTCAGAACCGAAACATCAACTTTCAGGTAGATAAGTATGCGTCTGAACACATCGGTTCCGATAACTATTATCGAAATACTCAGGAGAAGGCTCAGCATCATGACAAACATATAAAAGGCACTTATGACCCTGAGCTGTAACCAGTTTCTCTCCTCTTTGACCTCGTTAACGGTATCAAGCCCCTGGATAAGTGCCATGATACCCTTTCCCGCCGTCCATATCGTCGCGATGATCGATACGGTTATGACTCCCGCGGTCGAGTCATATATCTGATAGATAAGACTCTCCAGGAAGCCGTTGAATATGATCGGCGTTGATGCCTCTATAAGCTTGATCAGTTCGGTCTCTGTAAGTCCCGTATACGGGAACAAGCTGCAAATAAGCACTAAAATAGGAACCAGCGATATAAAAAGAAAAAAAGCCGCGCTGGCCGAGTAGGCATTAATATCGAGCTGCCGCATCGTTATGGCAAATCTTCTTGCTTTTGCAAACAGTTCAACCATTGATCAGTCGTAAACGCAATAAGACCCTTAGAAGACCCCTCGCCTTTTGACGCCTAGCCAAAGCCAGGTGGGTAACCGCATCATGACATTTGCCTTCCCCGATCGCCTAAGGCGGGGGCATGACAGCCGACCATGAGATGTAGGAATCCCGTTAAAGGTAAATGTAGGTTCAAAAAATACAGGGGATCAACCTCGGGTTAAGAATATTATAGCCGACAGACCCTTTCGTTTCAATATTTTCTGCAAAAGAGAACCCACACTCCGCCCTGCATTCCGAGGTTTCCGTCCGAGGCGATACAGGTCACGTCATACCCGTAGGAATTCAGGTTCTGCATAGCCTCTCCGACCTGATAGTCCTTCCAGACGAGGTAAAACGACTCCTCCTCGGGAACCGAATAGTAAAACATCGCATTTTCGATATAAACCGTCGTATCCGGGAAGTAACAGCCCGCTATCGTAAACTCCTCTTCCTCCATGTCGGAATAGACCGTGCTGCCTGCAGGAATCGATACTCCCTCCAGAAATGCATTGGTCAATGCCGATGCTTCCTTCTGGACCGCCACATTCTCCCTGTAGAGTCCGAAACACCCGAATACGAGAAGCAGCGCTATCGCAAAGGAAAACGCGGCAGAAAGGACGTTTTTCAGTTTTTCTGCAGGTTTTATGCAGGCGATCGCATCTTCGATGCCGATTCCGAAAAGAAGCCATCCCACGCCGGCGAAAGGATATATGAATCTTGAAAGGAAAAGGGGCCTTACAAGTTCGGAGACAAGTGCACCCACCCCGAATGTAACGAAGATCATCAAAATACCGGTAAGTATGAACCAGAATCTTCCGAAGTCCTTTTTACGGGAGGTGAAAGCCTTTACGATCGCAAATACGATAAAGACCAGGGCAAGGATATAATATCTCTTTAATCCGAAGATCTCCCTCATGGTTTCGTCGAAATGAGAATAACCGCCTGCCCACCAGTCATCGGCCCTTACACCGAAATTGCTGAGCATGATTCCGAGCCAGGGAAGATACGAAAGGATCGCAAGCACGGAGAATATTAAGCATTCCTTGAGCTCATATTTTTCCTTTATGCAATATACGATCAGGCAGAGATACATTATGCATACCGCAACTGTCAGGTAATAATGCGTGTATGCGGTCATAATGCTCAGTGCAAAAAACAGTAACCAGTATATGATCCTTTTACCCTTCTTCTTCGTAAGGATCAGGTGCAGCGACAGAAACGAGGCCAGCGTAAGGAAGCACCCGAGCTCATACATCCTCGTCTCAAGTACATAGACGATGGACGCGGGGGTAAAGGACGAAAAACCGGCTATCAGAAAAGCCGGAGCATATCCGAAGCTTTTACCTACATAGGTAAGAGCCAGAACAAGGATGAGTACATAAGGGATAAAAGCGCTTGCCCTGAATGCATAGGGATGATCTCCGAGAATAAGCATTACCGCTTTTCCGAAGATGTAATAAAAGGGAGGATGCTCATTAACCGATGTAGCCTCAAGCATCCGCATAAAAGGAAGCCGTATAAGATCGACACTGAATGCCGTATCAACCCAGAAGGTATTAAAGTTAATGCGGACAAAATGCAGGCAGACCATCACCGCCGTAAATACTGCCAGCAAGATGAAAAGGATCCCGTTCACTATTCTGTTGTCCGGTTTATTGGAGGAATCCACTTTCCCGTCTCCTAAAAAATCGGGGACAGCGTTTATAGCTGTCCCCGTAAGATATCAGTGCTTAAGGATTAAAGCTGAGGGCCTGCTGCTACAAGTGCCTTACCTGCATCGTTGGTCTCATACTTCTTAAAGTTCTTGATGAAACGTCCTGCAAGATCCTTAGCCTTCTCTTCCCACTCGGAAGGATTAGCATAGGTGTCGCGAGGATCAAGGATCTCGGTGCTTACTCCGGGAAGCTCGGTAGGAACTTCGAAATCGAAGTAAGGGATCTTCTTGGTGGGAGCCTTCTTGATGTCTCCGTTAAGGATAGCATCGATGATTCCTCTGGTGTCGGGAATGGAGATTCTCTTTCCGGTTCCGTTCCATCCGGTATTTACGAGGTAAGCCTTAGCTCCGCTCTTCTCCATCTTCTTAACGAGCTCCTCGCCGTACTTGGTAGGATGAAGCTCAAGGAATGCCTGTCCGAAGCAAGCTGAGAAGGTAGGGGTAGGCTCGGTGATTCCGCGCTCAGTACCTGCAAGCTTTGCTGTAAATCCTGACAGGAAATAATACTGTGTCTGCTCGGGTGTAAGTATTGATACCGGAGGAAGTACTCCGAACGCATCAGCCGAAAGGAAGATAACGTTATCG